>JAVLCL010000039.1:0-13160 GCA_031580825.1 Halothece sp. Uz-M2-17 | reverse complement strand
GGTTTCATACCTAGATAAGTGCCGATACAGGAATACTCAATCGCGAGGTTGAGAAACCCGCTTCATACTCGAAGAGTCGAAGTCGGGAGTAGGTCACGAAGGGAAAGAATAAGGCTTCCCCCCCTATGCCATCAGAAACAGTTACTGATCTAGATATTTTTCCAAGGCTTCAGATACTAACTGGGTCATACTGGTTCCCCGTTTTTCTGCTGCTGCTTTCAGACGTTCGTGGAGTCCTTCATAAACGCTAATGCGATGACGGCGACCTTTTCCACCCGCACTAGCAGTCTTAGTCGGCTTAAACTCATAGCGATTGACATAGGTTTCAATCGCTTCAAAACCGACTCGATTACAGAATTCACCAAAACTTTCTTGTTTTTGACGCTTATCTTTATAAAACGCCAACATCGGCTCAATATAGCTTTCTAACTCATCAATGGGCATCCGTTCCATATACGGACGCGCTAAAGCGGTTTGATTGGGGGTTCCCCCTAACCAGAGTTGATAGGCTTTCGGCGCACTGCCAACAAACCCTAATTCTGCCATATAAGGGCGGGCGCAACCATTGGGACATCCGGTCATCCGGACAACAAGGTCTTGTTCTGCCATTCCGAGTTTTTTCAAGACATTACGAACTCGGTCTAAAATACTGGGTAAAGCGCGTTCTGATTCGGTAATCGCTAATCCGCAAGTGGGGAGTGCAGGACATGCCATGGCATAGCGCAAGAGATGGTCTAAGTTATTGGGATCAGTAATTAAGCCATGATCCGTGAGAATTTTTTCGATCGCGCTTTGGTCTTCTGGGTTAATCTCATACAGAATCACGTCATGATTGGCGGTTAAGCGCATGGGAACTTGATATTGTTCCACAATTTTCCGCAGGGCTGTTTTTAAGCGGAATTTTCCTTCATCTTTGACGCGACCATTTTCAACCGATAACCCAAAGAAGAGTTTACCATCCCCTTGTTCATGCCAACCGAGGAAGTCTTTATACTCGAAAGGCGGTAAATCTTGATACGGTTGCAGAGGTTTCCCATAGTATTCTTCTAACTTGGATTGGAACTTCTCCACACCCCAATCATGGAGAAGATACTTCATTCTGGCATGACGACGCTGCACGCGATCGCCGTAATCTCTTTGGGTGGCAACAATTGCTTTTAGCAGATCATAAACATCGGCTTTATCGACATAACAAATAGGATCCGACATCCGCGCAAAGGTTTCTTCTTTATTATGGGTGCGTCCCATTCCACCACCGGCGAGAACATTAAACCCTTTTAGTTCCCCTTGATCATCAGTAATCACAATCAAACTGACATCATGGGTATAAACATCAATGGAATTATCCCCCGGTACTGTCACACAGCACTTAAATTTCCGAGGCATATAATGCTTCCCATAAATCGGTTCTTCCCCTTCATGGAAAATCGTGCCATTGCCATTACGTTCTCGTGCAGCTTGTACTTCCGGTGCTTCTTCCACACTCAGAAACTTTTCTCCATCGAGCCAAATTTCATAGTAGGCTTCCGTTTGCGGACGGAGGAGATCAGCAATGTTATCCGCATATTGCCAAGCATATTGATAATCTTTACGATTTTTAAAAGGGGCGGGGGGTGCCATCACGTTACGATTTAAGTCACCACACGCCCCGAGGGTTGACCCCAGATTACGAACAATCCGACTAATGGTTTCTTTCAGATTTTTCTTGAGAATACCGTGAAGCTGGAAGCCCTGACGAGTGGTTACCCGAAGCGTTTCGTTGCCATACTCGCTAGAGAGATCATCAAGGGTTAAATATAATTCTGGCGGAATGAAGCCCCCTGGGTTTCGCGTCCGCAGCATAAACTGATAGTCTTTTTCTTGCCCTTTCTGGCGGTTGTCGCGGTTGTCTTGCTGGTAAGACCCATGAAATTTCAAGATTTGAACCGCATCTTGGCTGAAGTGAGTGGTGTCTTCTAACAGTTCTGTGGCGAGGGGTTCCCGTAAAAAATTACTATTTTCTTTAATTCCTTCTAATTTCGAGGGTTTAGAGGCTTTCTTTGCTTTAGATGGTACCATTACTGCTTTTTGCTCGATCGCTGCATATTTTGGATCACCGATAACTCGCTGGGAATTACGGTGATTAGTTCCATCATATCGTGAGTGGATCATTTTTCAAGGTTTATCAGTAAAAGTTAGGATCCAAAAGCCAATGGGTTCTGATTTAGCTGAAGTGAGAAAAAAATAGAGCAATGATTACACCACTGAAAAAGTTAATTTTTCTCTAACCACGAATCATCACTTATTTTCAGGGTTGAATCGTCTGATCTTACCGTTTTCAGATTCCCCTGAGGTAGTCGTGCAATCAGGGGTTGACGAGCAAACTATGAAAGAAGTTTAAAGAAAATATGAACTGATTATGAACAAATAAAAAGAAATAAAAAGCTAAGATTACATTCATAAAGATTAATGGCTTTACCGTCAACGTCAAAGATGCAATTATTAACAATTAGCTTAATGGGAATTGGCTTAGCTGCTGATGCGCTTGCTGTTTCTCTGACCAGTGGTTTACTGATTAAACGCATTAAAATTAATAAGGCTTTAAAGATTGCATTATTTTTTGGAATTTTTCAGACCTTGATGCCCATTTTAGGGTGGCTAATGGGGTTAGGATTTCGGGAATTTGTCAGCGCGATCGCGCATTGGATTGCCTTTTTTCTTCTCGGTTGGCTCGGGGGAAATATGATTTACGAAGCCCTAAAAGATGAGGAAGAAGAACCGTTTAATCCGTTAGATAATTCGACCTTATTGGGACTCGCGATCGCAACCAGTATTGATGCCTTAGCTGCTGGTGTGGGTTTATCTGTGATTAAACTCTCTTTACCGATCACTGTGACGATCATTGGTTTAATCACGTTTATTCTCTGTTTTTTCGGAGTTTTTATTGGTCATCGTTGCGGTCATTGGTGCCAAGGAAAAGTAGAAATCCTTGGCGGTTTAATTTTAATAGGAATTGGGACAAAAATTTTAATAGAAAATGTAATGACAAGTTACCAGTTATAGCGCTACGCACTGGGAAAAGGAACAAGGAATGTTACAGTTACCTTTTCCCAATTGACACGCTTAGAGTGTCACCTTTAAAGGAGAAGTATTGCTAGGTGAGGGGGTGAACAAAGAACGAATAACCAATAACCAATGACCAATAACGAATTACCAAGGTAAAACCTCTCCTTTCGCGTGCCAAAACGTCCCAGAATTATTTAAATTAAGCTCTTCAATGCGTTGCAATAATCCTTCTACCGATTCGCTAGTGCTAATACCAGAAAAGCTGGTCATGCGAGTTTGCACCATTCCGGGATGGAGGATTCCCACAGCAATTTTATGGGGTTTCAAGTCCTCAGAAAGAGATTTTCCTGCCATACTTAACGCTGTTTTTGACATCCGATAGCCATAGAAACCACCGGAAGTATTATCTTCAATTGACCCCATACGACTGGTCATTAAAATGACTTTCCCGCCTTCCGGAATCAGGGGTAACAGGGCTTTAGTTACGCGCAATGGGGCGACTGCATTCACCCGAAACTGGCGTTCTAAACTTTCAAAATCTAAATCATCAAGGGAATTGGCTTCGATAATTCCCGCATTATTAATTAAGACATCAATCGTTGTTCCTTGGAGACGTTTCGCCAGTTCCGCGACGGAATCATCAGAGGTGACATCAATTCCTGATTCGATTTGTACATCAAGACTTTTTAATTCTTCACTTGGTTGACGACAAACCGCAATTACTCTTTCTCCTTTTGCTTTTAACTGTTTGCAATATTCTAAGCCGATGCCACGATTGGTTCCGGTGATGAGGTAATTTACCATATTTTTTTAAACTGATTGAGTAGCGTAACAGTGGCAATTGAAGCAATAATTGAGAAATGAGAAAACTATCAAAAGAAAGAAGATTTCTAAGCCATGGAGGTCATTTCCGTCCCCTGCTACAATCTGGCTAGGAATATACCCTTCAATCGACCGACTCCAAGAGTCATTGCTATTTAAACCAAGGAGAGAGGAGTGAACTCGTGCAAACTGTCAAAGAATATGTCCAGCGCTGGTATCAGAGTGGGCTTGCTCCCGATGAATATATCTGCCACAGTAAACAAGGAAACTTTGTCGAAATTGAACACGCTAAGGATGGCACTCGACAAACTGTTTTAACCTTCTGTACTAATGATGTATTGGGCTTAGTCCAAAATCCTGCAGTTAAAGACGCAGCCATTAATGCTATTCATCGTTATGGAACATCAAATAGTTCTTGTTCTGTATTAAGTGGGCGCATTGATTTACATCGGGAGTTAGAAGAAGAAATTTCCGCATTTAAAGGACTTCCCCATACTCAGTTATTTTTAAATGCTTGGATGGCAACGCAAGCATTAGCCGATGCCTTTTGTCATTTAGCGATTCCTGTTCCGGGTTTTGAGCATACTCGAGAAACGCTAATTATGACAGATGTACTCAATCATGGCTGCATTGTATCAGCAGTTGTCAATGCGAATACTCGCTCTGGAAAAGTCTTTGGTCATAGTCCAAAGGTACGAGTTAAGGCATATCGACATTGTGATACTCAAGACCTAGCTCGGAAATTAAAACGCTATGCTCGTCCTGATGACAGGATTTTAGTGGTTACAGATACGGTGTTCTCCATGGATGGAGATATTGCACCGTTACCGGAAATGATTGAGGTCTTGTCTGACTATCCTGATAGTGTTTTATTTTTAGATGAAGCTCATGCTAGTGGGGCAATTGGAGAAACTGGACACGGAATTTTTGAGCATTTTCAAATAACTCCTGAAGACGTGATCGCGCGCGGTGTAAATCCTCTCGTCATGACCACATTTTCTAAATTTGCAGCATCAGCAGGGGCTGCCATTAGTTCCCATATTCCTGAGTTAATCCCGCTTTTAAATGTTTCTCCCACCTCCATTGGGACAATTTCTCTCCCTGCACCGACCACTGCTGCTGCGTTAGAAAGTATTCGTCAAGTGCGCAATAACCCGCAATTGGTGAAAAGACTACAACATAATACTGAGTACCTAAGATCGCGCTTGCAAGAAGCCGGATTTGACGCGATCGGGGAAACCAATGTTATCCCTGTTTTACTCCCACCAGAAATTAATCCCAAACACTTTGGACGGACTCTGCTCGCAGATCATAATATTTGGGTTTCTCCGATCTGGTTTATTGCCAAACCCCGATTGCGTATTACCGCCAATGCTTTACACACAGAAGCGGAAATGGATCAACTGGTTTCGGCGATGGTGAAAACCCGTGATTTGCTTTACCAGCCGGTCATTAGTGCTTAAGTAATGACTTCTCCTCACCTCCTCTACTCAGTCGCGTTTTGATAAACAACTTGCTGTGGTTACTTCCCAAACAAACGTTACGATTCAACCGGTAACAACCCCTGCTGAAAAAGAACAATTTATCAAAGTTCCTTGGCAGGTTTATAAAAATGATCCCAACTGGGTTCCTCCGCTCAAAAGTGAGACAGAAAAAGAACTTTCCTCGGAAAATCCGTTTAACGACTATGGTCGTTTTCAAGCCTTTATTGCCCTGAATGCAGGCAAGACTGCTGTTGGACGGATTGTTGCTGCGGTGAATGACCGTCTCCTTGCTAAAGAAGGACAGAATATTGGTTTTTTTGGCTTTTTTGAATGTATTGAAGACCAAGCCGTTGCCAATGCCTTATTTGAGGCTGCAGAAACTTGGTTACGAGAACAAGGCATGATCGCCATGCGGGGTCCGATTGACTTATCCACTCATAATAATTGCCTCTGGTTAGTGGATGGCTTTGATTCTCCGCCAAAAATTATGATGCCCTATAATCCCCCTTACTATGAGAATTTTATCTTGGCTCGGGGGGGAGAAATTGCAAAAACTGCTTATGCGTATCACCTTCCTTTGCAAGGAGGATTAGGGGAAAAGTTTGCAAGAGCCTACCGCATTGCATCCCGCTCTGGGATTCGGTTTCGTCCTTTTAATACTAAGGGTGACGCATTTGAAGCTGATGTTTCTCAAATCTATGAGTTATTTAATCTTCTCTTTGAAGACAGTTGGAGTTCCACGCCTCGCACGAAAGAAGAGTTTATGGCGCAAGCGCGATCGCTGCAAGATTTAGTCGATCCCGATATTTTCCCCATCGCTGAATATAATGGCGAAATGATTGGCTTTTTTATGGCATTACCTGATTATAATGTTGCGCTGAAGCACGTTAATGGCAAATTGAACTGGTGGGGAATTCTCAAGTTTCTCTGGTATCGTCGGCAAATTAAACAAGGGCGGGTGCTGGTGATCTGTTGTCGCCCTGAATATCGCCGGAAAATGGTGCCTTTAGCCTTGATTCATGCTGCGTTTCAGCAAGGAAAATCTTATCACAATGCGGAATTATCTTGGGTGTATGACGATAATAGTCCGTCTCGCCGTCTCATTGAAGAAACAGGGGCAAAAATTTATAAAACGTATCGGATGTACGAGAAAGCGTTATGAAAGTGTTAGTGACAGGGGCAAATGGATTTACAGGATCTCACTTGGTCAAGGCGTTAGCAGCAAGGGGAGATGATGTCATTGGGTTAGTGCGCCCCACCAGTGATTTATCTCGATTAGCCGATTCGCAAGTGAGTTTAGTAAAAGGGGATATCTGCGATCGCGCAATTTTAGAAAAAGCCATGTCTGGGGTGGATGTGGTCTTTCATATCGCTGCGTATGTGGAATTAGGATTAGTGGATGCACCCGCCATGGCGCGAGTGAATATTGAAGGCACGCAAGCGGTGATGGAAACAGCGAAAGCGCAAGGGGTTTCCAAAATTGTCTATTGCAGCACCATTGGTGTCTTTGGGGATACCCAAGGGCGCGTGGTGGATGAAACCTTTACTCGGGAACAAACGGGCTTCTCATCGGCGTATGACTGGACAAAATACGAAGCCCAGCAAATTGTGGATCAGATGGCGCAAGCGGGTTTACCGGTGGTGAGTGTGTTGCCCTCTGGCATTTTCGGGGCAGATGACCCACACTTTGGTCAAATTGTCAAGTTATTTCGTAGTGGCAACTTAAAGTTTTGGCCTGGGCGCGATCGCGCAACAGGAATTGTTCATGTGGATGATCTCGTCACCGCCATGATCCAAACAGCAAAAATTGCCCCATCTGGAGAACACTACATCATTTCGGCGGGAGAACTCACCATTGGGGAAATGTTCGACTTTCTCAGTGAAAAGACGGGAATTTCTAGCCCCAAAGAAGCCCCACGCTGGTTAATTCGCTTTTTAGGGAGTATGTTAACTCCCATTGGACACTTCTTGAACTGGCAACCCCCCCTCAGTCGTGAACGGGTGCATTATATTTATGATCGTTGTGTACGGGTGGATGCAAGCAAAGCGAGACAACAATTAAACTGGCAACCCCGTTCCGTTGAGGCAATTTTGAGCGAATTGCTTAATATTTCTTAAAAAGATGAGAGAAACTTTGATCAGATTAGGCAGTGCATCACAAATTGCAACAGGCTCAAGATTACGACGTTTCAAGGCTTGATCTAACTTGCTCTTGATTTTTCAATCTGCAACTGTTTTTAAAAGATGTTAAAAAACTGAGAATTAATTTAGACTGAGAAACAAATCGTTACTTAGAAGTGATATGATAATAGATCACTCAGTAATTCTCAGTGACGGCTTCATGGGTTACAACATGACCAGTTCGCAATCATCAACCCATTGTGTATTTTAGTCCCTTGCAACCTTAAGCAAGTCAGTGGTATTTATTTAAGACATTTTATGGTCAGACTTTTGTCTGCACCGAATGAGTAAGGAATCAAAAAATCTTGTATGTCACTGATTAGTCATTGGTAATAGCAATCAAGTTTTGACATAGCGTTTCTCGATTATTAAGAATATTGAAATGAACAAAGTTGTCAACGGAAAACTGCTTAAATCAACCATTACTTCTCAATTGAATCAGTTAAGAGAAACTCTCTATACTGGCAAATGGGAAGTGAAAGCATCTAACCAATTGCAATGGTTCTTTTATTTTCGCTTAGGACGATTAATTTGGTGTGAAGGAGGGAAGGATAACGATAAAAAATGGCAAGCATATTTAAAAGATTATTGTCCAGATCTTGAAATTAATTCGACTCCTCAAGATAAGTATGAAGTTTTAGGAAAACTGTTTCAAGAACGACACCTTAGTAAGGAAGATTTAACTCAATTTATTCGTTGCTTTGCAGCAGAAACCATCCTCGATTTAATTCAGGTTGGAGAAACTGAAAAATTAGAAAGTTATAAAACGCCAGATACAATTCCTAATTTATTAATCAGTTTGATTTCTTTAGATCCACTATTAAATGATCTCGAACAAGTATGGCAAGAATGGCAAGAACAAGGTTTAAGTGATTATTCTGTCAATTCTTACCTCGTGATTAAAGATCAGATACAGTTGTTAAGTGGTAATGGCGCAAAACTTGATCCTAATTTAATTAAATTGATCGACGGAAGTTTAACTTTAGTGAGACTAGCAGAAAGAAAACAAGAAAACTTAATCAAACTGAATCGCAAACTTATTCCATTTATTCAAACCAGCGCGATCGCGCTTTCATCTGAACCGGTTTTAAACACCTCGGATCAACAGCAAAATCATCATCGTTCTGGATCTGATATCCCCACAACTATCCAACCTTCCAAGAAAGTCATTGCTTGTATTGATGATAGCGTGGGTGTTTGTCAACAGTTAAAACAATCATTAATCGCTGCCAGTTATGAGGCAATGGTTTTCCAAGATCCATCTATTGCTTTTTCTCAACTTTTAAAAAACCCACCGGATCTAATTTTACTCGATATCATGATGCCAATTATTAGCGGGTATGAACTGTGTAAACAAATGCGTCGTACCTCCAAATTAAAAGAAGTCCCTATCATTATTTTGACAGGAAAAGATGGTTGGGTTGATCGCGCAAAAGCTAAAATGTGTGGGGCAACAGATTTTCTGAGTAAGCCAGTTCGTAAAGAAAAGCTATTTGAAACCATTAACCAATACCTATCCTACCCCGTTTAGTTTATGAAAAAAGTTTTACTGATTGAAGATAGTGCAACCACTGCTGCACACTTTCAAGAATGCTTAGAAGAACAAGGTTTTTTAGTCTCTCGCGCCAGTAGTGGCGAAGAAGCGGAGATAAAGCTGAAAGGACAAAAACCAAACCTGATTCTACTAGATATTATTCTCCCTGGGGAAAGTGGCTTTGAGTTATGTCGGAAGCTAAAACAACAACCCGATACGCAAAAAATTCCCGTTGTTTTATGTTCCACCAAGAATACCGAAGTGGATGTCACTTGGGGAAAAATGGGTGGTGCGGATGCTTATTTAACTAAACCAGTCGATGATAAAACCCTTGTCAAAACGGTATCCGATTTGATGTCTTAATCTGATGAGTGAACTTCAATTTCAAGGGAATGATTTCCCATCAATGGCACCCTCTCCAAGTGAAGAAAAAGAACGCTTTTTGAGTTTTCCCATCAACAACAATTTACAAGGATTAGTCCCTTTAGAAGCCTTACAAGGGGTGGTACAAGTTAATCTCAGTCAGATTTTACCGATTCCAGAAACGCCTCCCGCCCTCTTAGGAATTTTAAGTTGGCGTGGGGAAGCAATTTGGACAGTTGATCTCCCTCAATTATTAGGAGAAACTACATCTTTACCCCAGAATAAAACGCAATGCTTTAGTGCGATTACCACTGATCAAGGAAAAAATCTGGGTTTATTAGTGGAACAATTTACAGCTGTTTCTGCTTATAACCAAAAACAAGACTTACAACCCATGCCATCGGGAATGGTGTCCTCAGAAATCGTACCCTACTTGCAAGGTTATTTCCTAAGTGAAGATCAGAAAACTCCCTCTTTTTTACTCAATCTTGACGTTATTTTTGAAATCTTGAATTAAAAAAAATGAATCCACAAGCCCGTACGAAAACGACAACAAAAACACAACCCAAACCGGAAATTGAAACTCCTCAAATTAATACCGAAGAGATTTTTACTCGTCTGGCTAACCAAATTTTACAAACCAAAGATCTCGATGATATTTTTAGGGAAACAACAGATGAATTAAGAGATATTTTAGAGTGCGATCGCGTTGCGATTTATCAGTTTAATGAGGATTGGACAGGGCAATTTATTGCTGATTCTGCGGATTCGCAGTGGTCATCTCTCTTAAACTTACAACAACAGTATCCGAAGATTGTTGATAATGTGAATGCTTGTAGTGTTCGCGATTTAGCCGAAATTCCTCTACGCGATACACACTTGTATCAAACCAATGGTGGGGCGTTTAATCGTGGGGAACGGTATCGAATTGTCAATGATATTTATGAAAAAGGGTTTTCTAAATGTTACTTGCAAGTGTTAGAAACTTATCAAGCCCGAGCTTATTTAATTGTTGCCATTTATCATCAAGGCAAATTATGGGGATTATTGGCTGCTTATCAAAATGATGCCCCTCGACAATGGCAAGAAAGCGAAGTTCAACTATTAACAAAAGTTGGAACATTATTTGGAATTGCCATTCAACAATTTGGCTATATTCAACAAATTGAAGCGCGAACAGAAGCACTTGAAACCAATGCCAACCAGGAAAAAGCCCTGAATAAAATTGTAGATCGGATTCGGCAAAGTCAAGACTTAGACGCGGTTTTTAATGTTACTACGAGTGAAATTCGGCAACTGTTAAGCTGCGATCGCGTTGCCATTTATCAGTTTAATGAAAATTGGGGCGGAGAATTCATTTCCGAATCCGTTGATTCAAAATGGGTTTCTGTGATTCAAGAACAGCGCAACAGCCCAGAAATTGTGGACAATATTAACGCTTGTAGCGTTCGAGATCTAGGCGGTAATACTGACACTCATTTACAACAAACTCGCGGGGGACGTTTCAGTCGTGGCGAAGTGTATCGCGTTTGTGATGATATTTATAACAAAAATTACAGTGAGTGTTATATCCGTGTTTTAGAAAGTTATCAAGCCAAAGCCTATGTTGTAGTCGCGATTTATCAAGGTTCAACCTTGTGGGGACTACTTGCAGCCTATCAAAATGATTCTCCTCGAAAATGGCAAGATGAGGAAGTTCAATTATTAGTCAGAATTGCTAATCAATTTAGCATTGCTGTTCAACAATCGGACTATATTCAACAAGTCAAAGCCAGTAATGATGAGTTACAGAAGCGCATTGAACGAGAACAAACCTTAAGCAAAACCATTGATCGCATTCGTCAATCCTTAGGCGTACAAGATTTATTTGAAACGACAGTCCGTCAGATTCGTCGCTTTATGAAAGCCGATCGCGTGGGGGTATTTCGCTTTTATCCAGACTCAGGCTATGATGATGGGGAATTTGTCGCCGAAGATGTGGTTGCAGGTTATCCCAGCGCGATCGCGGCGAAAGTTCATGATCATTGCTTTGGCAATCAATACGCCGATAAATATGCAGACGGTCACATCCAAGCCGTTGCTGACATCTACAACGCCGAACTCAGCAGTTGCCACATTGATATTCTCTCTCAATTTGAAGTCCGCGCCAATCTCATTGTCCCTCTTTTAGTGGGGGGAAATCTCTGGGGATTACTCTGTGTCCATCAGTGTAGCGAACCGCGAAACTGGAAAGAAGAAGAGATTCAATTTATTCAACAAGTTGCTTCTCAGTTTGGGGTCGCCCTTCAGCAATCGGAATACTTACGACAACTCGAAACCAGTCGTCAACAACTGGATGAAAAAGCCCGTCGGGAGTCGGCGATTGTTCAATTCTCCGCCCGTTTAGTGAATCGGTTTTCTGAACTCGTCCAACAGAATATCCAACCGCAATCTCTTTTGCAATTTGCGACGGATGAAATGCGACGAATCTTAAAAGCTGATCGCGTGGGAGTTTACCGCTTTAACGAAGATTGGTCAGGAGAATTTATTGTCGAATCTGTGGGCGCAGATTGGCCAAAATTAGTGGGAACCGAACTGGCGAAAGTCCAGGATACCTATTTACAAGAAAATAAAGGCGGACGCTACGCCAATAAAGAAAGTCTTCGTGTGGAAGATATCTATACGGTTGGACATAGTGAATGTCATGTGGAACTCTTAGAAACTTGGGGAACACGCAGCTACGCCATTGCACCGATTTTTAAAGGGGATATGATCTGGGGATTATTAGGGGTGTATCAAAACAGCCATCCTCGCCACTGGGAAGACTCAGAAATGGCATTATTGGAACAAGTGGGTATCCAAATTGGGATTACCTTTAAGCTATCCGATAACTTTGTGCAACTGCGGGAACAAGAAACGCAACTGCAAACTGCTGCGGAACGAGAAAAAACGGAACGGGAAAAATTACAAAAAGGGGCGTTGCGAATTTTACGCGCGATCGAGCCGTCCTTCCGAGGCGATTTAACCGTCCGCGCACCGCTATCGGAAGATGAAATGGGAACAATCGCCGATGGCTATAATACCACGATTCAAAGTCTGCGGGAACTGGTGCGACGAGTGAAAGAAGTGTCTTCTCGGGTTAGTGCTACCTCGGAAAATAGCCAAACGAAAGTCGAGGAATTGTCCACTCGCGCGCGAACCCAAGCCGATCAACTTGAAAGCGCGATCGCGCAATTGCAGAAAACCATGGAATCCACCGAAGCGGTTACAACTGACGCGCAAAAAGTGGAACAAGCAGTGCAAGAAGCCAATCGTATTGTTCAAACTGGTGACTCGCAAATGGAACGCACCGTAGATGGAATTTCTGAGATTCGGGATACGGTATCCGAAACCGCCAAGAAAATTAAACGACTTGGGGAAGCCTCCCAGAAGATTTCTAAAGTGGTGAGTGTAATTGATAATTTTGCCACCCAAACCAATTTACTCGCCTTAAATGCGTCCATTGAAGCCACTCGCGCGGGAGAATATGGTAAAGGCTTTGCTGTGGTTGCAGATGAAGTGCGATCCTTAGCCTATCAGTCGGCGGAAGCAACAACTGAAATTGAACAATTGGTGGAAGAAATTCAAGGGGGAACGAACGAAGTTACCGAAGCCATGGAAGTAGGAATTGCACAAGTGGTTCAGGGAACGGAATTAGTCAATGAAACCCGAGATAGTTTAAGCGCGATCGTTTCTGCAACCTCTAAAATTAG
>JAVLCL010000566.1:0-1934 GCA_031580825.1 Halothece sp. Uz-M2-17 | reverse complement strand
ATGTCTAGGGGAAAGTGTTATAGTAGCCAAAAATAAGCTATCGAAACTTTCTCACGGAGACACTGATGGGAGATGCAGTCATTGATGTTCGGAATCTGAAAGTAGAGTTTTTCCCGGAAGAACAGCATTTAATCGCCGTTAATGGGATCAACTTCAAGATTCCCCAAGGCAAAACCTTAGGTTTAGTCGGAGAATCAGGGTCAGGAAAATCTGTAACTGCACTAGCATTAATGGGTTTAGTGGGCACTCCCGGTCAAGTTACAGCAGGAGAAATCTACTTTCAGCCTTCTCCAGATACACCACCTGTCGATCTCCTCAAACTTTCAGAGACACAACGCCGAGACTATCGTGGCGGGAAAATAGCAATGATTTTCCAAGAACCCATGAGTTCTCTCAACCCAGTCTATAATATCGGGTTTCAAATCACCGAAGCCATCCGTCAACATCAAAATGTTTCCCCTAGTGAAGCCCGACGACAAGCGATCGCGCGCCTCCAAGAAGTTAAATTATTACCCTCTGATGACACGCTTCGAGAAGATTGTCTATTAGAAGATAACAGTCTTAGTGAAACCGAAGTTAATCATCGCATTAACGAACAAAAACGGGCGTTTCTCGAACGCTATCCCCATCAACTTTCTGGCGGACAATTGCAACGGGTAATGATTGCAATGGCAATTTCTTGTAACCCAGCGTTACTAATTGCGGATGAACCCACTACCGCCCTCGATGTCACTGTCCAGAAGACCATTCTCAATCTCTTGCGCGATCTCTGTCAAGCGCGGGGAATGTCTATGTTATTTATTACTCATGATCTCGGAGTCGTTGCAGAAACTGCCGATCAAGTTGCAGTGATGTATCAGGGGAATCTTGTTGAATTGGGAGATATTTACAGTATTTTTACTAACCCCCAACATCCTTATACCAAAGGGTTACTTGCGTGTCGCCCTCGTCTCGACCGGACTTTAACTTATCTTCCCACAGTGAGCGACTTTTTAAATCGAGAAGGAGAATTGAAAACCGATCAAACCCAGTCTTTGCAAAATGATGGTATAGGGAAAGAAGTAGAAGAAGATCCAGTGAGTGAAGATAGTAGCATCGCCAGCGCGCCTTTATTAACTGTCCAAAATTTACAAGTTGGCTTTCCCTTAAGAGGAATTTTTGGACAACCCAAGCGGTATTTTATGGCGGTGAATGGGATCTCTTTTCATGTTTATCGCGGAGAAACGCTAGGCTTAGTGGGAGAATCAGGTTGCGGTAAATCCACCTTAGCGCGAACCCTTTTAAAACTTATTTCTCCTTTGCATGGACAAATTTTCTTTAATGGAGAAAATATTACCAATTGGCAGGGAAAATCGTTGCGTCGTCTCCGTCGTCAGATGCAAATTGTCTTTCAAAATCCCTATAATTCTCTGAATCCTCGCTTAACCGTTGGCAAAACAATTATTGAACCACTCAGTATTCATAAACAATATCAAAATTCACGTCAACGGAAAGAAAGAGTTGCTTATTTATTAGAAAGAGTTGGTTTAAGTGCGAAAGATATGAATCGTTATCCCCATGAATTTTCTGGCGGACAACGACAACGGATTTGTATTGCTCGTGCTTTGGCTTTAAATCCTCAATTTATTATTTGTGATGAATCGGTTTCCGCTTTAGATGTTTCTGTGCAAGCGCAAGTATTGAACTTATTGAAAGAATTACAACAAGAATTTAATTTAACTTATATTTTCATTTCCCATGATTTAAGTGTTGTGAAATTTATCAGCGATCGCGTGATGGTAATGAATAAAGGAAAAATTGAAGAAATTGGTAGTGCACAAAGTATTTATAAAACACCAGAAACCGATTACACTCGTAAGTTAATTGATGCAATTCCCACGATTGAAAAGCAATTAAATGTTAGTCATTAACTTATCTTCCTTGAATAGTTTAGT
>JAVLCL010000565.1:0-1940 GCA_031580825.1 Halothece sp. Uz-M2-17 | reverse complement strand
GATTTCCCCTTAATTATGCAGCAGTACTCTGATCATGTCATGCTGTTTTCGGAGAGGAAAGAGAAGATTTTTGATCGGTTGTTGCTTCAGTTTGATTTGCCCATTGCTGATAATCAGAAATTAACTGACTCATAATTTTTTGCTTAATGCGGGTTAACACACTTTTTAATAAACCATTACCCGTTGTTTCCAGCATCGGTCGTGGCGTAAACCACAAAGCAGGAGGTAAGTCCACATCAACGGTTAAATTGGCGATTCCCCGCAGATAAGTTTTTCCATTTTCTTGGATCGGTTCTAATTTCCCCCTGAGTTGCAAAGAAAAGCGATCATTAATATAGTCATTCCCTAAAATCTCACAATTTTCTGAGGTTAAGGTTACAGCCCCGTTACTATCAGCAACAACGTTTAGGATCGCTGAAGGCTGAAAATGATAGAGATCTAGAAAGTTTAAAGGGCGCATTTTCAAGTGAAAGCGGTTCTCCGAGAGAGGAGTCATTAATTTAGGATTCGCAATTGTTTTGACTAGCCGTTGTGGTTGGCGTAAATAATGTTGAATTGGGGTATTTTCCGGCGGAACAGTCAGATTGACAGACTCAGACGCGGTAAATCGTACAGTTTCCATAAGATTTGTTAGACTCTCTCAGCGTAAACTCTTATCTCAATCCTCTCATTGTCTATTCCCGAGGGATTGAGAAGTCAGCTTGTGTGTTAAAGAAACTTCACATCGCTTAATAATCAGTATAAGAAACATGGGTTTACTTGATCCTCTTTCGTAAGCAACAAAGCAATTGTGAGCAAAACTCTGCTGTAAGTGATAGAGAATTGATCAAAAATAAGAAATAAAACCCAAAGATTATGACATTTTCAATTGCTCATTTAGGTCCTACTGGTACCCATACAGAAACAGCAGCATTGGCTTATCGACAATGGTTGCAACGAACTCAAGAACAAGACTCTCTGTTATGCCCTTATGCGAGTATTGCTCAAACTTTAAAGGCGGTTGCAGAACAAGAAGCAGATTTTGCTGTTGTTCCGGTGGAAAATTCTACAGAAGGGAGTGTCACGGTTACTCTCGATACTTTATGGCAATTAGAAGGACTACAAATTCAAAAAGCGTTAGTCTTACCGATTACTCATTCCTTGCTGTCTCAAGCTGATTCTTTAGACGAAATTCAAACAGTCTATTCTCATCCACAAGCCCTTGCTCAATGTCAAAAAGCCTTAGAAGCCTGTCTTCCGCAAGTGCAGTTAGTTCCGACTGCTTCTACTGTTGAAGCATTACATTCTCTTTCCCAAGAACCAGAGAGTAAACATTCCGGCGCGATCGCGTCCTCTCGGGCTGCTCAATTATATAATTTACCAATTTTAATTTCCTCTCTCAATGATTACCCTGATAACTGCACTCGTTTTTGGGTTGTGGGATTACAACCTGCGACAAGCGGGAAATATATTTCTCTTGGCTTTAGTACAGGTGCAAACCAACCTGGTGCTTTGGTTCGTCCGCTTTCTGTATTTGCTCAACGAGAAATCAACTTAACTCGCATTGAGTCTCGCCCCACAAAACGCTCTTTAGGGGAGTATCTCTTTTTCATTGATATTGAGGGGAATGCGACTAACCCTGATGTCCAAGCTGCATTAGAGGAATTACCGCAATATACAGAAATTTTGAAAATTTTTGGAAATTATGATGTTTTATCTATTGAGTAAACTACGTCTCAGCGTAGCAGCAAGACGCTTTCAAAAGTCTAAAATTTTAGATTATTCTGATGATAGGAGAAATAGTTGTGTGCTGATCAGAATAACGGAAAATGGATAAGCGGGAACTCAGCGAAGCCGACATCTGCGTTCGCTGCATTACGCCGGCATTAGAACAAGCAGGATGGCAAAAAGGGCAAATCCGCAGAGAATACACTCTCACCGAAGGGCAGATTATTGTACGG
>JAVLCL010000038.1:3437-13243 GCA_031580825.1 Halothece sp. Uz-M2-17 | reverse complement strand
CAAGAAGCAACCAGTGATGATGTTGCTCAACTGCGTCGTCGTCAAGGAAGTGTGCGTCGTCAAGCCTCTAATCCCAATTATATTGGTGTAGGTTTAAACGTAGGACTCGATGGTGATACAGCTTTAGGCGATACTGAATTTGCAATCAACAGTAGAATTAAAATTGCCCCCAATTTTTCTTTTCGCCCCGGGGCAGTAATTGGGGACAATGCTGTCATTTTAGTGCCATTCACCTATGACTTTACACCTCAAAATGTCAGGGTTGCTAATAACTCCTTGGGGTTAACCCCTTATGTCGGTGGGGGGATTTTGTTCACTACAGATGATAATTCTGACGATGATTTAGGCGGGTTAGTGACAGCCGGATTGGATATCCCGATCTCTCGTCAATTTACAGCCAATACGGCTCTAAATGTTGGCTTTGTCGATGATGATACTGAATGGGGTTTATTACTGGGAGTTGCTTACAACATTCCCAGTAATTAAATATTCACGAGAGGGAGCAGACCCAGAAAGATGAATGATTTCAATTTCTTCTACTCCCTCATTCGAGATCAGTTTCAAGTCCCGAGACCATGATCAATTAATTAGTTGTGGGTTGAACTTGATCAATAACTTCTAAACTGCCTTCTTCCTGTACAGTCCAGACATCATAGCTGCCAACCGTGTCTCCATTTTCATCAAACTGGATGTCACCGCTGGCTCCTTGATAGTTTATTTCTTCTCCATTACGGACTAACTCCATCGCTTCACAAGGATCAGACACTTCTGTTCCCGGAGAATTGGTAATGTCACGATAGTTATCTTTAATTGCAGTTCCCGTATTTTCTCCAGCTTTTTCTGCAGCGAGCATCATGACCACCGCAGCATCCCAAGTGTGAGGAACAAATGCCGTGACTTCACCGCCAACTTCGGCTTCCCATTTTTCTGTTAAATTCTCTAACGCGACTCCACTAGCTCCAGGTACTGTTCCCAGCGCACCCGCAATAATGGATTGTCCATCTTGGGTTTTGCCCACATCACTAACAAATTCTTGGGAATAAACACCATCTGTTAGGAGTTCGGTTACGCCTTCACTTAACCCTTGTTGATAAGCAGAGCGCATGAGTAAACTTCCGGTTTCGGCATAGAGAACCCCTAAAACCGCATCTGGATCATTACCAAAAGCTGCAGAGGCTTCACTATCAAACGTAGTTGCTTTCGGGTCGTAGCGTACCGGATCATCTTCATTGACAACTGTTCCACCGAGTTCATTAAACGCTTTCACAAATTCTTGTTCAAAGCCAACCCCATAGTCATTGTTAATCACGACTGTTGAAACACGCTCAAAACCACGATCACTGGCGAGTTTAGCAAGAGCTTGCGCTTGATAAGTATCGGGGGGAGCAGTTCGCGCCCAGTAACCATTAAAATCTCCTGCTTCCGCCCGCTCCGTAAATACTGGACTCGTACTTCCTGAGGAAATTTGCATCACTTCATTTCTAACGGCTATATCAATGGTTGCGCCAGAAACGCTACTGGCAAAAGCCCCAACAACACCAGCCACTTGATCGACTTCAGCAAGTTTGGACATGGCAGCAGCGCCCGCGTTGGGATCAGTTTGGGTATCTTCTTGCACTAATTCTACGGGCTGTCCGTTGACACCACCACAAGCGTTAATGGTTTCTACGGCAAGATTAACTGCCTTGGGCATATTCTGACCAATGGAGGAAAGGTCACCGGTTGTCGGAAATAGACTCCCTAGTTTTAAGGCTTCTGGTGAATCATTTCCCTCTGCCGTTGGTTCTTCAGTCGTTGTATTATCAGGAGTTTCTGTGGGGGTTTGGGTTTCACAAGCAGTGGTTAATAGTCCTGTGGAAAGGGTTAATGCTGCTAGAGAAAGGGTTAATGGTTTTTTAGTCGTTGGTTTCATGATTAATCGTTAATGAATGATTAAGAAGAATTGAACCAAATTTTAGCAGTATCTACTGAGAATAGATAGTTCCTTAAAAACACATTACGATTTTATTGGTGATACTCCAGATTACTTAGCTATCCCGATTGGCAAGACTTCTGATGAGCAAGTATTTTGTACTTCTGATAATTTCAGTAAATAATTATTTTGGTTTTCTAGGTCATGGGTTAGGATGATGTCTGGAGGGGTTCTGAAAGGAGGCTGTCATGGCTACGCTAAGTCTGTCCCACAAAGAAATTGAAGCGTTAACAGCAGATGAGGTTAACCAGTTAGCAGAACGTTTAGAAAAGGATGACTATAACAATCCTTTTGAGGCTTTGCAAGATTGGCATTTACTACGGGCGATATCGTTTCACAATTGGGAGTTAGTCGAACCCTATCGCTATCTCCTCGATGTGGAAACATTTGATGAAGCCTAGTTTAAGATGACTACTGGCAAGAATGTCCTAATTGGTATTGGTGGCGGAATTGCAGCTTATAAAGTCTGTCAACTCATTTCCCGTTTATATCAAACGGGTGTCTCAGTACGAGTCATTCTCACAGAGGCTGCCCAACAATTTATTACGCCTTTAACCGTTAGCACGCTCAGTCGTCATCATGCTTATACCGATCATGAGTTTTGGCAAAATTCTGCTCGTCCTTTACATATTGAGTTGGGAGAATGGGCAGATTTATTTTTGATTGCTCCTTTAACAGCGAATACTTTAGGAAAGCTGGCTTATGGGTTCGCTGATAATTTACTGACGAACACGGTTCTCGCCTCTCGCTGTCCGATTTTAGTTGCTCCTGCGATGAATACCGATATGTGGGAACAACCGTCTGTTCAACGAAATTGGGATTTATTACAGCAGGATCAACGGTATCATCACTTAGAACCAACGGGGGGCTTACTCGCTTGCGATCGCGCAGGAACTGGACGGATGGTGGAACCGGATCAACTTCTACGCAGTGTTCAATCTTTACTTTACACCCAAGGCAAACGAGATTTTCTCGGAAAAACTGTCTTGATTAATGGGGGCGGAACCCAAGAGTATTTAGATCCAGTGCGGTTTATTGGCAATCCTGCAACAGGAAAAATGGGAAGCGCGATCGCGCAAGCTGCTATAGATCGGGGGGCAATAGTGACCCTTGTTCATGGGGGAAATACGGAAATTCCGATCATTCCTTCTCCTCACTTCCATTTTATTCCTGTGATTAGTGCCGATGAGATGTATGAAGCGATGCTTGCTCATTTTCCCACTGCGGATTATACAATTCTCTCGGCTGCGGTGGCGGATGTGAAACCGGCTCATTATTCCACAAAGAAACTCCCGAAAAAAGACCTTCCTGACTGTTTACCCTTAACGGATGTTCGCGATATCGCAGCAACTCTCGGGAAGCAAAAACAATCGCAACAAACCTTAGTCGGCTTTGCAGCACAAACAGGGGATTTTGTCAAGCCAGCGCGAGAAAAAATGGCACGGAAAAATTTAGATTATATTGTTGCTAATCCCATTGATCGCACAGAAGGCGGGTTTGGCAGCGATGAAAATCAGTGCATTATTCTGGGGAAAGCGGGACAAGAACAGTCAATTCCCTTATGCAGTAAGCTACAGTTAGCCCATTATCTGTTTGATCTGATCATTTGACTTCAAATTAAAGTGATTCTAGTAAAGCAAAAAATGACAACAAAACGACTTGAAAAAGCCATTTCTATAGTTTTTATTGCCTCAGAAAGATAGCTCCTGTCTCTTACCAATTAAGGAATTCCTATATGACTAAAACGGTTTCCCAAAGTCCCTTAAACTTTTTTTCGAGAGCGCGATCGCTGCTGACAAATAATACAGCACAATATATTTATAAACGATCGCTGCAAGCCCTGCTTACCCTATTTCTCGCTTCTATTCTAAGTTTTACGATTATTCAATTCGCCCCTGGTGACTATCTGGATACATTACGTCAAAATCCCCAAATTTCACCAGAAACTATTGCTGATCTTGAACAACGTTTTGGCTTAGATAAACCGGTTTTTCTCCAATATTGGTATTGGTTAGGGGGAATTATCACCCGCTTTGATTTTGGCACCAGTTTTGTCTATTCCCGTCCTGTATCTGAATTAATTTTAGAACGAATTCCTGCCACTTTATTACTAACTATATCCTCAATTTTCTTGACTTGGCTAATTGCAATTCCCCTCGGAATTATCGGTGCCATTCAACAAAACCGTCCCCTTGATCGCGCTTTGCGAGTTATGAGTTATCTCGGACAAGGCTTTCCCAGTCTCATTACTGCCCTTTTTCTCTTATTTATTGCTCAGGCAACTTCTCCACTTTTTCCAGTTGGGGGAATGACCAGTATTAATCATAGTAGTTTCTCGCTTGCAGGAAAAATTTTAGATATCGGTTGGCATTTAATTTTACCCACCATTGCCTTAAGTATTACCGGTTTTGCCGGGTTACAACGGATTACTCGGGGGGAATTATTAGATGTTTTACGTCAAGATTATGTCAAAACTGCTCGCGCTAAAGGGTTACCGGAAAATCGTGTCATTTATGTTCACGCTTTAAGAAATGCAGTGAATCCCTTAATTACTTTATTAGGATTTGAATTTGCTAACTTATTGAGTGGAGCATTTATTGCTGAGTTTTTCTTTAATTGGCCGGGGTTAGGAAGACTAATTTTACAAGCGGTTTTAGCCCAAGATTTATATTTGGTAATGGCAAGTTTAATGATGGGGGCTTTAATGTTAATTGTTGGTAACTTATTAGCAGATTTACTCTTACAGCAGGTGGATCCGAGAATTAAGTTAGGAGATTAGTTTGATTTTTCATCAGAGGTTACTACTTGTTCAGCATAGCTTTTGGGGACAAGATAGAGAAAGACATACCACCAGAGTAAAATTGCAATTGTCATCGGTAGCGTTAGCCACCACCAATGGGTTATTAACCAGACGATGGTGGGGAGAGCAATTCCTGTTAAGATGATTGACCAAGGCTGGCACCACCAAGGCTTTTGTTGCCAAATTGAAGGCTTCGTTGTTTGTTCTGTCATTGAAACGAGAAATTATTAAAGGTTATGCTACCTCAAGAGCGCATTATTGTTCCGTTAGATGTTCCTGATTTAGAGAGCGCGATCGCGCAGGTTGAAAAACTCCCTGATGTCACCTTTTGGAAGGTGGGATTAGAATTATTTGTCAGCACGGGAACACCTATCCTAGATTATCTTAAAGAACAAGAAAAACGCATCTTTCTTGACCTCAAATTTCACGATATTCCGAATACCATGGCTGGGGCGTGTCGTTCAGCAATGAGGTATGATGTGGACTTATTAACGCTTCATGCAACAGCAGGAAAACAAGCCTTAGCAGCAGCAGCCGAGGCAAAAAAAAGTCTCAATGCAAAAACGAAATTAGTTGCAGTTACGCTTTTAACCAGTATTAATGCCCGAGAATTGGCACTAGAATTAAAAGTTCCTTTAGAACTCCCAGAATATGCTTTGCAAATGGCAGTTTTAGCCCAAGAGGCGGGATTAGATGGGGCAGTTTGTTCTCCACAGGAAGCCAGTGAATTAAGACGGGTTTGTGGGGATAATTTTTGGTTAGTTTGCCCTGGGGTTCGCCCTAGTTTCTCGCAAACAGGAGATCAAAAACGAGTGATGACTCCGAAAGAAGCCCTACAAGCAGGTGCCGATTATTTAGTGATTGGTCGTCCGATTACTGGGGTTGAAGATCCGAATATGGCATGGCAACAAATTTGTCAGGAGATAGTCAATTGATCCGCTATTTTCTTCTCGGATGGGGCAGTGCAATGATGCTCTTTTTTCCTTTACCAATCAAAGCAGAATCTACTTGTCCTGAAAACGTTTCTGATCTGACGAAAAGTCTCTTAAATGATCTTCCCAGTTATGCCAATCGGGTTATTCAACGGAGTCGCTTTCCTTCTCGGAATCAATCTAATTCCACTTATATTATTACTGCGGGAAAACCAGAATTTAATTCTCTTCGTGATCATATTTCTGGAGACTATACGCCAGCACTTCCTGAAACTAACCATAAACAAGTGCAACAAGTATTTTTTACGACGTTAGAACGGCAATATAGTGATCAAAACGTCTATTCGATCCAGAATTATCACTGGCTATTTTTAACTTCCACAGAAGAAGGATGGTATCTGGTTACGCTTTATTCTCGCTTTGGTTTACCGGATAAAACTCATCCCCCAACTCCACCTCAAGAAAGCAGCAAGGGAATTATTGGCAAAGCGATTCAACTTTGGTTACGGGATTGTCGATTTCAGCCTGAAAGGTGATAGAAACCGATCGCGCGATTGGATTAATCCTCAATAAATTTTAAAGTTGCGTGGGGGCAAACCCTCGTTTTTCTTGACAGGCAAGGATAATTTGAGATTGTTAGAGTGATTAAACCAAGAACTACGAATTCAGCCAATGATTTCAAGTCTTAATCGTCGGAACAAGAGTTCCGCTTTCTCTGTCTTAAGACAGAAGATTGATTCTCTGATTGATTTGTGCCGATTCTTTTTCTTACCTAACTTTACCCACACTGACCTCTATTCTTGTTACAACTAAAGTAAGCTCCTCATTCTATTTTTAAACCGATGAAGACCACATTAAAACGTATTAAATCTGTGTCCAAACGATGGCGCTATGGCTTGCTTTCCCTTTTCGTTGCCATGGGCTTGGTGGTAGCAACACCACAAGTTGCCCAAGGGTTTTCCTTTTTTGATATTCTCTTTCGAGGGGTGCAGGTGTTCCAACTGTCTAATATGTCTGATGAACAAGAGGTGAAGTTAGGCAGACAAATTAATCAGCAACTGATTGAAAGTGAAGTCACTTTATCTCAAAATCGTCAACTGAATGCTTATGTCAATCGGATTGGTCAACGCCTGGTTCCCCATAGTGATCGCCCGAATATCCCTTATACTTTTCAAGTGGTGCAAGATGATAGTATTAATGCCTTTGCCACCATGGGAGGCTTTGTTTATGTCAATACGGGGTTAATTGCAACCGCAGACAATGAATCGGAATTAGCCAGTGTGATTGCTCACGAAATTGGTCATATTACCGGCAGACACGCCGTTCAACAAATGAGACAACGCGCGATCGCGCAAGGGTTGCTTTCCGCAGCTGGGTTAGATGAAAGTAACGCGGTACAAATTGGCGTAGAATTGGCGGTGAGTCGCCCGAATAGCCGTGAAGATGAACTCGAAGCAGACCAAAAAGGATTAGATAGCTTGACGAGAGCAGGTTACGCACCAATTGGAATGGTGACATTTATGGAGAAACTGCAACAGCAAGGGGGATCGCCACCGAGTTTTTTAAGCACTCACCCTGCTACCGGTGATCGGATTCAAGCCCTAAAAGCCCAAATTAATAATCCGACTCAGGGAGATGGTTTGAACACACAAGTTTATCAACAACGGACGCATTCTTTAAGATAATCCTTGCTAAGTTGTTGTTTACGAACAGCTGTCTAAGGTGGCGGTAATTTTTTCTTCGGGAATCGCAAAGGCTTGACCAAAATGATTCAGTAGTTGTTTTTCTTCGGAAGAGACTTTACCATCTGCCATAATAATTTTTGCGAGTGCGCTTAGGGCTTCTGAACATAAATGTTGGGGAAGATTCCCAATCGCGCTTTCTAAAATTGCCTCGATTCCTTTATCTTGGATATATTGAAATGAATTATTAATCATGGCGATTAATTGGTCGGCAGGATACGTGGCAAATAAGTCAGCACTTAAAATTGCTTGGGTGACTGCCATTTCTTCTGCTTCTGCGTGTTCGCCATCAATGGCAACTGTAACAATGGCAAGGGCGACAAAGGCTTCTTCTGGAGTAAATTCGAGTTGAGGAGTGATACCATTCATGTTGAGTTTCCTAAAAGAATGATGTAATCGTTAAACTTTTCTAAATAACGGAAATTCAAAGATCCGCTTGATTTTAAGTTAATATTTTAGCGATTTTCATCGGAAAACGCGCTAAATAAGCGAGCCAAGATGGTGTTAGAGAATAACAACCCTTCTGGATCAGTGAGTTGTAAGCGTCCCCACGGGTTGTGATTTATATTTTCCAATGTAACCCAATTTTGATCAAAGTCAGGTTGAAGACTTTTGATAATTTGTTGGACTTTTTTTGAGCCAAATTGCTGCGCGATCGCGCTTAAGTCAACTCCTTCTGGTAATCTTAAACCGAGCATTAACTGTTCTAAAAGTTGGTCATCAGGGTGATCATTGATTTTCTGATACAGTTCATGATTGGGGTCACCAAGCGTTTCTACCCAGTGAGCGTACTCACGACGGGTGCGAGGTCGGGTCAACCGTTGTCCCCTTAAAAAACTCGCTGCTCCCATGCCAAACCCATAATAAGATTGATTTTGCCAATAGACGCGATTATGACGACATTGGTAATTGGGGTAAGCATAGTTGCTGATCTCGTAGTGAGTGTAACCAGCAGCCGTTAATATTTGTTGAGTCAGACGATACATTTGTGCCGAAGTTTCATCAGTGGGTAAGGATAATTTTCGATGTTCTCTGTGACGTTCAAAAGCAGTTCCCGGTTCAATAATGAGGTCATAACAAGATAAATGAGGCGGAGATAAAGCAATGGCTTGATCTAGGGTGGTTTCCCATTGAGTTAGAGTTTGTTGGGGTAAGCCTGAGATTAAATCAAAGCTAAAGTTATCAATTCCTAATTCTTCAAATTGCGCGATCGCGCTGTAAATATCCTCAACTTGATGAGTGCGTCCGATTTGGGAAAGTAATTGATCTTGAAAGGCTTGTACCCCGAGACTGTAGCGATTAATTCCCAGACGCTGATAAGCCTTGAGTTGATTCAGGTCAAATGTTTTTGGATCAATTTCGATCGAGATTTCTGCATCTTGGCTTAGGGTATAAATTTGATCGAGTGTGACTAAAATCTTTTCTAGTTCGGATATTGGCAATAAAGAAGGCGTTCCCCCACCGAAAAAAACGGTGCTGAGACCGGAACTCGGAAATGCTTGTGCCGTGAGACGAATTTCTCGACATAACACGGTCACGTATTGTTCCATCGCCTGAATCCGGTTGAGCGTTCCTCCCCCATCGCCAATGACACTAATGGGAAAATCACAGTAGTAACAGCGACGACGACAAAATGGAATGTGAATATAAGCAGAACGAGCGTGGGCAATCATGAATTAATTATTAACAAATCGGTCTTTCTCGATAATTCCCTTCTCTAGGAAGACATGATTCTTAAAGAAGGGTTCACAATAGGAAATGAAGAAGCGGAAATCTCAATTCGAGAGAACGCTATCTGCAATTAAAAGTACCGACTCTGAGGGTTGGTCAAGCAAAGATATAATAGGAGTTTAATTCCTATCCTAATCGCGATCGTATTCTCTCCATCGGACAATACCCATGATTGATGTCATCATTGTAATTTTATTCGTTCTGACCGCAGCCAGTCTGGGGTTTGGCAGCATTGATTTACTCCCAGAAACCGCGTTAGATTCGGTTACGAATATCGAAGCCCTGCGTTGGATTATGGGCAGTTTTGCTGCCATTATTGGTTTAGCCGTAGGGTTAACCGCGCAAACGTTTTATCGTCGCTTAGAAACACAAATCCGCAAAACCCCAATCGAAGTGATTCTAACGCGCTCTGTGGGGCTTGCGATTGGGTTATTAATTGCTAATTTAATGTTAGCACCAGTTTTTCTATTTCCGATTCCCAACCAACTTACCTTTACCAAGCCGTTAATTGCGATTTTAGGGAGTGTTATTTTAGGTTTTCTGGGAGTGACGCTGGCTGATACTCACGGACGCACGTTTTTACGTCTGATTAATCCCAATAGCATGGAATACCTGCTAGTTGCCGAAGG
>JAVLCL010000038.1:0-3427 GCA_031580825.1 Halothece sp. Uz-M2-17 | reverse complement strand
GACGCTCAAATCAGCAACAACGAAGGTACTTGATACCAGTTGCATTATTGACGGGCGGATTGAAGAACTCCTCAGTACCGGATTTATTGAAGGGCAATTGATTATTCCCCAATTTGTCTTACAGGAGTTACAGCATCTTGCTGATACTGCTAATGATCAGAAGCGAGTGCGGGGTCGTCGGGGGTTAGATATTCTCAAACGGATGCAAGAAGAGTATCCAGACAGAATTGTCATTAATAATTCGGATTATGAGGATGTTTATACAGTTGATGCGAAATTAGTTCGCTTTACTCAAGAAATTAATGGCGTTTTATTGACGAATGATTACAACTTAAATAAAGTTGCTGATTTACAGAAAGTTTCGGTTCTCAATGTTAATGATTTAGCCCAAGCGATGCGTCCGATTTATCTGCCTGGGGATACCTTAGAGTTAAAAATCCTCAAACAAGGAAAAGAACCGGAACAAGGAGTCGGCTATCTTGAGGATGGGACGATGGTGGTTGTAGAAGATGGACAAGAGTATGTTGGCGGAGAACTACCCGTCGTTGTCACCTCTGCTTTACAAACCTCGGCCGGTCGGATGATTTTTGCAAAACCTCACACTTCTGTGCTGGCTTAGGGAGAGAAAAGGACAGCGCGATCGCGCCCTTGCTGTTTTGCCTGATGGAGGGCTTGATCCGCATGGTTTATTAAACACTTTGGGTTGAGATCAACGGTGGGAATCATACTGGCAATACCACAACTTAAAGTTAAAATTTGCTCTCTTGGCGACCCTTGGTGAGGGAGTTTTGATGCAATTAATTTCTGACGCAGCAATTCCGCTAGGGAGAATGCCCCATCATTTTCGGTATCCGGTAAAATTAGACCAAACTGCTGACCTTGAAAACGAGCTATCAGATCGGCAGGTCGTCGGGTAACAGACTTTAAAATTTTTGCCACTTCCTGTAAGCATTGGTCACCGACAGCATAACCATAGGTTTCGTTATAACGCTTAAAATAATCTAAATCGCACAGAATTAAAGCCAGTGATCGCTGCTGACGTTGTAAATGTCGCCATTCTTCATATAAGTAATCCTCAAATGCCTGACGATTGGCAAGGTTGGTGAGGGGATCGAGTTGCTGAGCGACTGCTTGCGGTGTCTGAAACAAGTTGAATTCGTTTTCTGCTAGGGATTCTGCTGTCTCAATAATCAAGATCATTAAAGTATTTTCACTAGGAAACTCTCCGGGATCACAGGTAAAATAAAGGTCAAAATAGAGGGGTTGCTTGCTGGGTTGTTCCCGAGATATCTCTTTGAGTTCTAGGCTTTGTCGTTGACCTTGCCGAATTTCAGCAGCAATTTTTTCTAAACCGATTAATTCTGGGAATCCCTGACGGGCATCCATTCCCGCTTGTATGAATTGCGGTGAGATGGCAAAACGACCGGCATTTTCAGAATACTCGATAATTTTAAAGGCACTATTAACTTGAATATCAACCCGAATATAGTCAGGGTCGCGCTGCGTTAACAGTTGTTTTAAGGTGGGATTGATGGGTTTACGGGCGTTTAAGAGTCTTCTGAAACTGGGGTTAATGGGATTAAATTTAAGGGGAGGTTCTTCTTTTAACTCTTTTACCTCAACCTCATCAACATCAGAAAAGAAACTGGTTTCAATTTCGCTTCCTTCGGTTTCTTGAGAAGAGGCGATTCCTCCCTCTTGATCCATGAGAAAGCAAAACTTAGCTAAGCCATTTTCATCAGTGAGATGGGGATCAAAGTCTTGGACAATGCCTTCATCTTCTTCGTCTAGCATCTCAAGGGAGGTATTCTCTAAAGCGTGCCAATCGGCTAAGACTTCTTCGACAGAGGCATATCGTTGGGAAAGGGGAAGGGCAAGTAAGCGATCGAGTATCTGACCTAAGCCTTCACTGATGGTGTTAGCGCCCAATTTTTCCCGCCAGATCCATTCATTTTCTCCGTAATCAAATAGATCACTGGGTTGAATCCCGGTTAACAAGTAAATACTGGTTGCCCCAACACTGTAGAGATCACTGGCAACTGTTGCTTTCCCTTGCCATTGTTCTGGTGCTGCATAGCCCATGGAGCCAATAATGGTTCCTGCTGGAGCGACGGTTAAGCCTTTGAGGTCTTTGACTGCTCCAAAATCGACTAAAACCAGTTTGTGATCGCGCGATCGGCGAATAATGTTTTCCGGTTTAATATCACGATGAATAATCTGTCTGTTATGAATAAATTCTAAAATTGATAAAATCTCGTAGAGAAATTTTAATAGTTTTTTCTCGTTAAAAACACCGAATTTTTCTTGTTCTTTTGTGAGTTCCAAGCCACTAATATATTCCTGAATTAAGTATTTGTAATTACCTTCTGTAAAATAAGCCAGTAACTCTGGAATTTGGGGATGTTTTCCTAACTCATCCAGTTGTTGAGCTTCCCGTTCAAAGAGTGCTTCTCCTTTCTCCATAGAAAAGCGATCTTGAGCTTTGGGAAGAAATTGCTTAATCACACAGTATGATCGCGATGGTTTATCTTCATCAATGGCAACAAATGTTTTACCAAAACTTCCGGCACTAAGTGGCTTAATTGCTCGATAACGTTCTCGTAGCAAAAGCTTCTCACCACACCGTTCACAAAATTTTTCTTTCGGGGGATTTCGATGGAGACAATCGGGATTAAGACACTGACTCACGGAACCTAAAAGGATTGATCTTTATGTTTTAAATCATAACGATTTTTGGAGATAAATTAGCTTAAATTCTGTTGTTGATTTTTCAGTCAACCCTGCTTTTTCCAATTCCATTATAACGTAATAACCAATCTTTATCAAGTTAGGATTGCGCCCCCGACAAAACGAACGCGGGTTTAAAACCTCTTCAGCAGACCCTAAATAACAGTTAATTTTCATTGACGAGAAAAGTCTTGATTTGACCACTGGGGCGAAAAACCAATCGTATTTTTTGGGAAGTTTGACTTGGGGAGGCGGAGACAAACGGTTGATTCAATGCGGGGAAAGGAAGCTGGGTGAAATAGGTTTGTGCTGTTGTCCCAAAGGGAATCACTGTTTCGAGGAGTCCATCGGGACTGATAATAAGTTGATATTCGATATCTTGGTTTAAGTTTTCAGGGGGGTTCCATCGAGATTGAAAGTAAGTTCGCACTTCTGCAAGTTGTGGTGTTTCATCAAATAAGGTGTGGGGTTCAGGTTTGGCGCGAAGATTCGTTTGCTTTGAGAAGCGATTGTCTAAGTCTTGAAATTGGGGTGTAGGCGGTGGCGAAATAGAATCAGGAATCGGTTTTGGCGGGGGAGGAGCAGGGAAATCCCTCCCGTTTGCGGGGGAGGGAGTTGTGATCGGAGAAGGGGGAGAGAGTTGATCTAGTTTTTGCAAGGAGTCAGACAGTTTGAGGGTTGGCTTTTGGGAGGTTTGAGT
>JAVLCL010000564.1:0-1953 GCA_031580825.1 Halothece sp. Uz-M2-17 | reverse complement strand
TAAGGTGCGGTTTCCTTGACGATAGGCGGAAAGGGTAATCTCTCCTTTAGCGGGTTTTCCTTTTTCGTCTCGCACTTCCGGAGATTCAATCCCATGGGCGAAGGTATTACGAACTAAATGGAGTAGCGGATCATAGAGTTTCTCTAAAATCGCTTTATCCACCAGTACCTCTTTTCCCGTAATATTTAACGCGACAGGTTTGTTGTACGTCTTTGCAAGTTGTTCCACCATGGGAGGAAAGCGATTTAAAACCGTTTCCAAGGGAACCATTCGCGCTTGGAGGAGTTCATCTTGTGCGGTACTGAGGAGTTGTTTTTCTTGGCGAATCTTAATCCGAGATTGTCCAAGAAAGTTGTCTAAGTCGTCGAGATTATCTTCTAAGTTGTTGATTTGTTCCCCTAACGATTGCAGCATCAGATGAAGACTGCTATAGCTATCCATCTCTAATTCATCAAAGCTGGATTGCGTCACGAGGGAAGAAGGGGTGGTTTGACGATGTTTTCGCGCTTGCTGTTGACGCTGACGAGAACTAACATCCACTTCATCTCGGATATCATCGAGTTGTTCGCGAATCTGGCGCAGTTGTTGTCGCGATTGTCGGGAGAGTTTATGGGCGCGATCGCTTTGTAAACTTTGCTGATTTTGCGCGATCGCGAGTTCCCCAATAGCATAATTAAGACGGTTTAAACGGGTTAAGGCGACGCGAATCGTGGTTTGGTCTTGATCAGTGGGTTTCGCTTTCGGAGGTGGTGGGGGTGTGTTTTCTGAGGTTGCATCCCCTTGTTTGAAGTTCTGTTTTGTATCCCCTGACCAGATCGATTCTAAAATTTGATCAATGGGATTCGTACTCCGAGAAACCGTTGCTGGGGGAAGATCCGGTTCATAAAGTTCGAGAGGAATCGGAGGCTGTTCAACAGGGGTTTCAGAAAGGATAATTGCACTTTCTTGGGTTGCTTCCGGTTGTTGAGTCCATTGTTGCAGTTGTGGGTTGAGCGTTCCCCCTTCCGCGCGATCGCCGTTTGCAATGGCGTTTTTTGCTTCCTGAAAGTTAGTTAATGCAGCTTGAGCAATGTCTAAGCTCTGATCAGGATATAATTCAAGGGCGGTAAGAACGGCACGCGCAATATTTTCTAACCCCGAAAGTTCGTAACTTGTCGCTAATTCTAATAAAAATTCTGCTTGACTTTGACATAAGTCTCTAGCATTTATTGCATCACCCTTTTGAATTGCTTTTTCAATATTTTCTAAATCTTGCGGTAAACTATTTTCAATGATTGACCCTAAAACATCAAAGCCTAACTCTTCAGACGAGGGAGGGGGCGCAGGGTTATTATAGTAATCTCCTAGTTTTTCTTTCAGTTGAGAAAAGACTGTTTCTGCATAGCTTTTAACTTGTTCCTCATCATAGTCACTTTCGGATAAGATGGCATTTAACGGCGTTCGTAAGCATTCATACGCATCGAGTAAAAGCGCGTTTAATTCGGGGTCAAGTTCTAATTCTTCAGGATAAAGGGATTCAAAAACGGTTTCTAATTCGTGCGCGATCGTTTCAATCGTTTCTAATTCCAAATAAGCAGCACTTCCCTTTAAGGTATGAGCACTACGCATAAGAGAATGAACACGATCAACTGTTTTCTCGTCTAATAAGTTGATTAGTGTTTCTTCTATCGTCTGTAGTAATTCTCCCGCTTCTGTTAAAAAATGATAGTCAACATTATTTGTATCTGTCATAATTTTTTCGGTGTTATATAAACTTAAAAAAATATCTTGTCGTAGGGTGGGCATTGCCCACCCTACAATTAATGTGAATTGATTACTGTAACTCTATTTTTCCAAAAATGTTCTTAAAACTTCTTTGTGTCTTCGTGGTTAAAACTGATCAAAAATCCGTTTTTAGGGGATTCCAATTATCTAGAATCCCCATTGATATTTTACTCTTCGTCAACTTTGAAC
>JAVLCL010000562.1:0-1957 GCA_031580825.1 Halothece sp. Uz-M2-17 | reverse complement strand
TGCTGCCATAATAATTAAGGGATCAACACCGAGCGCGATCGCGATTTCTAATTTTTTCCCTTGTTCTGCTGCTTTCCGTAAATGTCTCGCCCCTCCGCGTACGGATAACCAATGCACGGTCATGGTATTTTTAGACTGGAGTTGTAAGCGATAAACCCCGACATTAGGCGTTCCTGTTTCCACATCTTTGGTAATCACCAAACCAAGGGTAATAATTTTTCCCGCATCTCCCGGATAAGGGCGTAAGAGGGGTAACTGATTTAAATCGACTTCTTCTCCTTTTTTGACTACTTCTTGACAAGGGGGAAAGAAATCTCGTCCCGGTTTAGCCTTGGCGACATCTAGTAATAATTTTCCAAACTCAACCGCTTGCGAAATCTTCTTCGGGGGTTTCGGCTGTTGTAGCATCCCCAGTTTGGTTCCTAAGGCTTCTAACTCTTGGGGATCTTCCATATTCATCGCCCAACACACCCGTTCTAACGTTCCCATCAAATTAATGGCGACGGGATAGGAGGCTCCCTTAACATTCTCAAATAAGAGGGCGGGTCCCCCTGCTTTTAACATTCGATTGGCAATCTCTGTAATTTCTAATTCCGGATCAACGGGAACGGTAATCCGTCGCAGTTGTCCTCTGTCTTCAACTTGCTTGATAAATTCTCGTAAGTCTCGCGCCATGATTAAAAAATGTTAAGCTATCATTTTCATGATAGTATCTGGCTGCAAATGCTTCATAGCGCATCAATCTGACCGACAACTTGCAGTTGATTTTCTGGATTGACTTCCATGACAACCATTTGCCCTGAAGATACACCACTTCCGCTAAGGGCTGAAATATTCACAAAATGCGTAACCATGACTGTTATGCCAGAACTTTCTTCTTGTTCTCGCATAAATTCACGGACTTGCGCCGTTTGTTCGGGTTCCGTCGAACGATCGCGAAAGAAAGAGTTTAAGGGAGGAAAAGGCTCAACTTCACCTAAATCTAATAACTTTGCTGTCTCTAAACAACGACACCACTGACCAACGGTCGTAGCAGGCGCCGGAACTTGATTCCGGCGTAATCTGCGACTTGATAAGACTTGATCAACTTCAATATTGCGATCTTTAAAGGCTTCTCCGGTTCGCCTCGCTTGCATTCGCCCTTCTTCCGATAGATTCCGTTGTGTGGAACAGTCTCCCAGTTCAAAATTCGGCGGATCACCTGTTCCCGGTGCAAGGGCATGACGCATCAAGACAAAATAATGGGTTTCGGCTTCTTGCAATTTTGACCACAGCGTTTCTTCAGGATCACGATTCTCCCTAGTGGTCAGAGTTTCATCCGTTTGGGGGAAGACAGATTGAGTTTCGTTGCCACAGCCCGTCAAAATCAATGCCAAAATTGATAGCGTTAACCCCACTCCGATGCGTCGGAAAGACCAAGTATTCATCAAAAGCGTTTTTGAAAGCCTAGGATTGCTCGACTCCAGTATGCCACACTGAGAATTGATGCACTCTGAGCAAATAGAATGACCAACCGTCTTGCTGAAACCGAAAGCCTCTATCTTCGTAAACACGCTGAAAACCCGATTGACTGGTGGTATTGGTGTCCCGAAGCACTGGAAAAAGCAAAAACGGAAGATAAACCGATTTTTCTCTCAGTGGGCTATTCCAGTTGCCATTGGTGTACCGTCATGGAAGGGGAAGCCTTTTCTGACAGCGCGATCGCGCAATATTTAAATGAGAATTTCGTTCCGATTAAAGTCGATCGCGAAGAACGTCCGGATCTCGACAGCATCTATATGCAAGCATTACAAATGATGACCGGACAAGGCGGTTGGCCCCTGAATATATTTTTAACACCCGATGATCAGGTTCCCTTTTACGGCGGGACTTATTTTCCCATTGAACCCCGTTTTGGTCGTCCCGGCTTTTTAGAGATTCTTAAAGCGATTCGCCGGTTTTATGACCAAGAAAAAGA
>JAVLCL010000037.1:0-13377 GCA_031580825.1 Halothece sp. Uz-M2-17 | reverse complement strand
GGTGAAAGTTTTTAAGATAGTGCCAATTAAAGGATTGACCGGTTCCGCCTAATTGTTGAGGGGCATAGGCATCTAGGAGAAAGGTATCAACAGAGTCAGCATACTGTTCGGTTCCCCTCAGGGAGTCTGGGGTTTTAACCGCAATGGCTTTGATCAGTTCAATCTGTGGGAGTTGTGAACGCAGTTGTTGACAAAAAGCGGGGGACTCTTTCCCATGAAGTTGAACGGCAGTTAAATGCGCTTGCTTGACGGTTGAGTAAATTTCTGGAAGGTCAGTATTGGCAAAAACACCAATTAAGCCCATAGTTGAGGGGAGATGAGAGGTAATGTCAGCAATGTTGTGGGGGGGGAGATAGCGGGGAGATTTCTGCACACAAATAAATCCTAAATCAGTTGCCCCCAGTTGCGCGATCGCGCGCCCTTGTTCTAGATTAGTAATCCCGCAAATTTTGACTCGCATTTGTTCAGAAATATGAATTAGTATGAATAGATTGTTACTTCCGAAAGAAAAATTAGAGTTGCATTAAAAAATGTTTTTATAATGCCTTTAGTCTTTGCTTTGAGGAGAAAAATGTATAAGTTATGTTAACTTTAATCGCTGCTGTTCAATCTAGCACACCCACCACCATTGCTTGGGGACCCTCTGTGGCGATGGTAATGATTCTCTGCAATATTTTTAGCATTGCCATTGGTCGTTTTGCCATTAAAAATTATGGAGGCGGTCCGGAACTGCCTTTTCCAAAACCTGCTATTTTAGAGGGATTTGGCGTTCCCGAATTATTAGCTACACTTAGTTTTGGTCATGTCCTTGGTGCAGGGGTAATTCTGGGTTTAGCTAACGCTGGCGCACTTTAAACAGTAATCAGTTATAGCGCTACGCGCTGGTGAAAGGGTAAAGAAACAAGGAATGTTAAATTTACCTTTTCCCCTGCCCCCCTGACCGTTGTCCCCCAATTAATGACTAATAACCAGTAGCTGCAAGGTGAATGATGCCATCTCCTTGATTCACTAGGGGATTTTGAGTGTGTCCAATAACAAGTCCATCAAGGGGAGAACGGACTTTAAGTTCTTGTTTACCAAAGGGATTCGCGATTGTTCCTAAAACCTGTTTCTTTAGGACAGATTCTCCCAGACGCACTTGTAAACGTAAAATGCCTCCCCGAGACGCACGCACCCACTTTGTTTTTTCAACTTCCACAGACGTAAAAGGGGTCATGGCTGGAAAAGTTATCATTCCTAAAACCTTCATCACCCCTAAAATGCCTTGTTTTCCCACGCGAATCGCTTCTGCATCAAATCGTAAGGCTTCTCCCCCTTCATACAGTAGAATGGGAATCCCTTTTTTGGCTGCTGCTTGTCGCAAAGACCCATCACGGGTTGTGGCATGAATCATGACAGGTGCTCCAAAGGCTTTAGCACAACGATACGTTTCTTCATCTTTGAGGTTGGCTCGAATCTGAGGGAAATTGGTGCGATGATCGGAAGCGGTATGTAAATCAATTCCGTGAGTACATCGGCTGACAATTTCTCGCATAAAGAGATTCGCCAGACGAGAGGCGAGTGATCCTTCCGGTGAACCAGGAAAACAACGATTCAGATCTCGACGATCCGGTAAATAGCGAGATTGCTCTAAAAAACCAAAAACATTGACAATGGGAACCGAAATCAATGTTCCTCGTAGGGTTTGAGGATTCACTTGTTCTAACACTTGGCGAATAATTTCTACCCCATTAATTTCGTCACCATGAATGGCTGCGCTGATCCAGAGACAGGGACCGGGTTCTACTCCATTTAAGATTGTTACTGGAAGGGATAATAAGGTATGAGTAATTAACCGCGCTACAGGAATTTCCAGTTCATGGCGTTTCCCTGGGGGAATCGTTTCGCCAACAATTTTAATATTAGTCATTAGTCCTTGGTCATTAGTCATTCATTCACCCCAACTCCCCCGCTCCCCAGCGCGTAGTGCGATCACTGGTCACTATTAATACGGAATCCGATCACTGAGTTTGTTGGGAACAGCATTTTTTTGAATATACTCGATAATTTTTCCGGCAACATCAATCCCAGTGGCTTTTTCAATCCCTTCTAAGCCGGGAGAAGAATTAACCTCCATGACAACTGGACCATGATTTGATCGCAAGAGATCCACACCGGCGACTCGTAACCCCATGGCTTTCACGGATCGCACTGCCGTACTTCTTTCTTCTGGTGTGAGTTTGACTTTTTCCGCTTTTCCCCCACGGTGAAGATTAGACCGAAATTCTCCTTCTCCTCCTTGACGCTTCATGGCTGCAATTACTTTGCCACCAATGACAAAACAACGCACATCTGCACCTTTTGCTTCTTTAATGTATTCTTGGACTAAAATATTTGCCTCGAGTCCGCGAAAGGCTTCAATCACTGATTTTGCTGCTTGATGGGTTTCTGCAAGAACAACGCCAATGCCTTGTGTTCCTTCTAATAGTTTAATGACAAGGGGGGCACCTCCTACAGTTTCAATTAGCCCATCAATATCTTGAGTGGCATGGGCAAACCCAGTGACAGGGAGTCCGATCCCTTCGCGGGCAAGAATTTGTAAACAGCGCAGTTTGTCGCGCGATCGCGAGATGGCTTGTGATTCATTGGCACTAAAGACTCCCATTAATTCAAATTGTCTCACCACTGCTGTGCCATAAAAGGTTCTCGAAGCCCCAATTCTCGGAATTACCGCGTCATATTCTTCTAACGGTTTTCCTTGATACACAACACTCGGTTTATGGGAGGTAATATTCATGTAGCAGCGGAGATAATTAATCACCTGCACATCATGGTCTCGTTGCGTTGCTGCTTCTTTTAATCGGCGTGTCGAGTAAAGAGACGCATCTTGTGACAGAATGGCTAGTTTCATTGTTTTTCTATCGCTTGGCTTTGTAAATAAGACTGTCCTGGATCAACAAAAAACTGATTTCGTACCGCTTGACGACCTAAAAGCATCCGAAAACCCATGACATCTCGGTTGGTTAAAGTCAATTCGATTGACCATTTCCTCTCGCCTAATTCTACTACGGTCTCTACGACAGGACGCAATTGAGCGACTCCACCTGAGTTACGAACTTTTCGCATTTCTAGAAGTTTAGCGGTTGCTTCAATACTGTGTTGCGTATTATTTTGGTAGGGATGCACCCAAAAGTGGATCATTGCTTCCCCTTGTTGATGATAGTGCTCGATCGCGTACGCATGAAGTGCTGAAGATCGCGCACCGGTATCAATTTTGACTTTAATTTCTGGGATGTTAAGTTGGGGAAGAGCAATCACTTCACGCCAACCAATCAATGGCAGTTTTCTAGAGGAACTCATTTGTAATCCTTATCATCTAAATTGAAATTAACTAATCATACTTTGTTTATGCTGGAAAAATTAGCCCTCCAGTTTCTTTCACAATTAGTAAGATTTGTTTTAATATTGTTTTAATAGTAGTGAGAGCTTAATTCAATTCATCTCTCTCTTTTGTTAGGTGACACAGTTAATCTTTTGTTTTACTCTTCCCCCACGGGAGAGCTATACCTTCGTTCAGTTAGAGAACGGAGTGTTCTTAAAACTTCCATTCTGACTGAAAAAAATTACGGTAAAACACTAACCTCTTCCTCAAAAAATTGATTAAGGAAGTCATGATTCAAGCCTAATTTTTATTCGGTTTGAGCTTCTTTGATCAGATGCCATTTCTAATGGTTGATCATCCCATTTAAATTTTCAAATTCCCGTTCTTACTCCTCACATTTACCCTGATATTATGGCACTCGAAAATGTAGTGGGCGAAGCTCCCTTGCAGGAACATTTGAAGCAGTTTCTACTGGTTCTTTCTGTTTCGTTAGCAGTGGCTACTTTGTCTCGTTCTTTCTCACGCTTTCGGGATATTCCTTATACGCTTCTTCTCGTCATTGTGGGGCTTATTCTTGCCTTACTTGACGTGCGTTTAATTAATGTTCCCCCAGAAGTAACATTATTTGTTTTCCTCCCTCCTCTGTTGCTGAAGACCGCATTAGATTTGAACTGGTCTTTAGTCAAACATGATATTAACATTGTTTTTCTTTGTGCAGCAATTGGCGTTTTCTTCACGATCACAGGGATAACAATTACTCTCACCAGTTTTACGAATATTTCTCCTTTAATTGCCCTTCTTACTGGTGCAAGTTTATCAGCAACAGCACCCGCGCCAATTACCGCTTTATTTGGACGTTTAGGGGTCAATCAACGTTTAGTCGCCCTAACTGATGGGGAAAATTTATTTAATGTCGCGATCGCGATTGGCGTATTTGTCTTATTAATGGATTTACCCACTGACTTAGATTTAACCGAAGTCAATCTCATTGCTTTAATGGGAAATGTTGCTACTTTAGCCGGCATTGGTTTAATCATGGGCGGAATTATTGGACTTATTTTTTCCTATCTCATCCATCGTTCTGATTTAAGATTTTTAGGACGTTCTTTACTTTTAGTTGCCTCTTATGGAACGTATTTATTCACTGAAGAACTTGGCGGATCGGGTGTAGTCGCTGTAATTGTCACTGGCTTGATTATGGGCACTTACGGTGTTTCAGAGATGAATCCTCATAAGAAACAAGTGCTTTCTGAATTTTTAGCCTTTGTTGCCTTTCTGGTGAATTCGATTGTTTTCTTACTGATTGGTGATAAGATTAACTTTGGTAATCTGGGCGCAAATATTTATCCCATTGGAATTGCGATTATAACTGTCGTTGCCATGCGCGCGATCGCGATTTATGGAACCAGCTATTTTGGTAATAAATTCGAGTACAGTAACATCACATTGGCAGAACAAACTGTTTTATGGTGGTCGGGTTTACGAGGATCAATTTCCATCGCCCTTGCCTTAAGTGTTCCCATTGTTTTAGTACAAAGTCAAACCTTAGAAGCAGTGGTTTTTGGCGTAGTTTTATTTACCCTCTTAGTGCAAGGCTTAAGTAGTAAATGGCTACTGAAAAAATTAGGCTTTTTATATGAAGAACATTTGCAAGAAAAGTATTTACAACTCATCGCCCGCACCGTTGCCCTTAAGCAAATTCTGACGCATCTTAATGAAGAAGAAATGACCCAACGCTGGGAAATTGATCCACGATTTCAAAAATATCGAGATTGTGTCCAAGATGAGTTAAACCGTTTAGAACAACAAATTGAAGAATATACCAATAACAATCCTTCTCTAAAGAAAGTGGCAAATGAACAACTGAAACGAGAACTCATTGCCATGGAAACAGGGATTTACTCGGCATTTGTACAAAGTGGCTTCTTAAGTGATCCACCGCCTTTGTTACTCCCAGAAGTCTTGCAAGATCAAAGCTAATTCCAAGCAAAAACTCGCAATCGTTAAGTCAACTAGCGTCAGCCAAATGACCTAACAATTGCGAGTTCTCAAATTTAATCAAATGGTACAGAAACTATTGCATGGGGTGAAAGAGTAAATCGGGGAAAAAGCGATTAAACTCAATCAAGATTCCCGCAGTAAAGGTTAAAAGAGCCATGATTAAAACCGGTGCGCTAGAAAGAAAAGTTTTCAAACCGTCCATAACATTAATCTCCTAATTATCAATACATCACTAGCGAGGGGAAATGGGAATTTCGCCTTCTTTCGCAGTTAACTCACCTGAGAGTAATTCTTTGACCGCAGCAGCTGGCCAAGCAAAACCACTGAGCATGATTTTGAAAGCCCGAGGAACATCAATTAGAATTTCTTTCTCTTCAGGATTTTTCTCCTCTCTAATGGAAATCAGGTAAGCGCGACCAACCCAACCGATCCAACCGGCGATATAAAGGAACATGATGCTGGGAATCAGGAAATCACCAGCATGAGAGAGACGACCATCCACAACTAAGTGGGGTAAGCCTTCGGGACCACAAAGGGCTTCAGCATAACGTTCAGCACGTTTTTGCCCTGATTCGGGGTCAGCGGTTGTATTACGGAAGTTTTTCGCGCGTTGTTGATAAGCAGCAGATTCGCTACAGGGAACGAGTTGAGAGTTTCCTTCTGCTTGAGCATGAGCCGGAGCAGCAAAGCCCAGCAGTAGCATTACTGACAGAATTAAAGCAAGCAGTCTTGGCATAAATTGTTTCCTTTTGTTACAACTGAATTTAGTTTTTTGTACAAAAGATAACGCAGCAGTTGATACGTTAAGGTTAAATCTTAACCTTCCATTGTGTCTGCGTAAAGTTAATATTACTAAACATATACAAAATCTTTTTCCTTATTAACAATGTCCACTATCTTAGCTATTGAAACCAGTTGCGATGAGACGGGTGTCGCAATTGTTAAGAATCGTCAAATTTTAAGTAATATTGTTTCTTCTCAAATTGATCTCCATCAGGCTTACGGGGGAGTGGTGCCGGAAGTTGCCTCTCGACAACATTTAGAAGTCATGAATCCTTGTTTGGAAAAAGCCCTGCAAGAAGCTGATTTGAGTTGGGATCAGATCGATGGGATTGCGGTGACTGTTGCACCGGGTTTAGTCGGGGCGTTATTAGTGGGATTGGCGACCGCAAAAACCCTTGCTGTTGTGCATAATAAGCCTTTGCTAGGGATTCATCATCTAGAAGGACATATTTACGCGAGTTATCTCAATGAACCGACTTTGCAACCGCCTTTTCTTTGTTTGTTGGTATCCGGTGGACATACCAGTTTAATTGCCGTTCGGGGGTGTGGAGACTATACAACGTTGGGTGGAACCCGAGATGATGCGGTGGGAGAAGCCTTTGATAAAACAGCCCGTTTGCTGGGATTGGGGTATCCTGGCGGTCCAGCAATTGATCGCGCTGCCCAAGTGGGAAATCCTCATGCGTATGCTTTACCAGAAGGAAAAGTTTCTCGTCCAGAGGGAGGGTATTATCCTTATGAATTTAGTTTTAGTGGGTTGAAAACTGCAGTTGCACGGTTAGTAAAGCAGTTGGAAGCAAACGGAGAATTACCGGTTAATGATTTAGCTGCCTCTTTTCAAGAAACTGTCGCGCGATCGCTGAGTGAACGAACCGTTGATTGCGCTTTGGAATATAATCTCAGCGCGATCGTTGTTGGGGGTGGAGTCGCAGCCAACCGCAGTTTACGAGAAAAGTTAACCCAAAAGGCAACACAGGAGGGATTAAAGGTTTATTTCCCCCCTCTGAATCTTTGTACGGATAATGCAGCGATGATTGCTTGTGCGGGAGTTGAACATTATGACCGCAATCAATTTTCCACGTTAACAATCGGTGCGACTTCTCGTTTACCCCTCAGTGAGGTAATGAGTCTTTATCCAGCTTCTAGATTTGCTAAGACTTGCTGAGTGTTTTTTTCAGGCACTTCTTGTAAATGATGAGGTTGCCAATTAAAGAAACCGACTCCTAAAGTGAGGGAGCGCAGTTCAACAATGAAGTTTTGCATTTCTGCTTGGGGGAGATAAGCCGTCACCTCATCCCAATTGAGCCAATCGGTACAACTTTGATAACCCATAATTTGCCCTCGGTGTCCACTGACTAATTGCAGGACATTGGATGTAAAGTCGGATGGGGCATAGACTTTAATTTCTAAAATTGGCTCTAATAAAATCGGTTCAGCATTGGGCATTCCTTCACTCATGGCAATCCGCGCAGCTTGCTTAAAGGCTTGTTCGGAACTATCGACGGAATGAAAAGAGCCATTTGTGAGCGTGACTGCAATATCAATCACAGGAAACCCCAGAGGTCCCTGATTGAGGTATTCTTCCACGCCTGTTTGTACACCTGAAATATACTGTTTCGGAATTGCACCACCGACAATGGTTTCCTGAAACTGAAAACCTTCCCCTCGGGGTAAGGGTTGGATATCGAGATATACTTCTCCAAATGCCCCATGTCCACCAGTTTGATGTTTATAGCGTCCGTGGGCTTGCGTTTCTTGGCGGATCGTTTCTCGATAAGGGACATGGGGGGATTGAGTTGTCATCGACAAGTTATATTTGCGATGTAAGCGATCTAAAGCGACTTGCAGATGAATGTCTCCTTGTCCCCAAAGCAAAATTTCTTGGGTATCCCCATTTTGTTCCCAAGATAAAGCGGGATCTTCTTCCAAGAGTTTTGCCACTGCTGCGGTCAGTTTGACCTCATCTTTCCGATTTTTGGTAGAAATTGCTAAGGCATACACCAGTGACATTTTTTCGGGAGTGGGTAATGATTCCGGATCACTATCACTGCTGAGGGTCTCTCCGGTTTGAATTCCCTCTAGACGCGAGAGGGCAACAATGTCTCCGGCAAAGGCTTCGAGAATTGCTTGTAGGTCTTGTCCTAGTAAGCGATACATTCCCCCAGGGCGAACCCCATTCAGGGTCATATTACTGGTTAGTCGTCCTTGCCAAATCCGAATTAAGGAGAGTTTACCGCCTTGAGGAGAGTAATAGGTTTTCAAAACTTGGACAATGGTGGGAGATTCGGCTTTAGGATCAATTCCTCGTCGGGTTGTAGTGACCTCTGAGGCGGGGATTTCTGAGACTAAGGTTGATAATAAGGGACGAATGCCATAGTCTTGTTCTGCAATGCCAAAACAAACGGGAACAATTAAATCGGAACTGATATCTTCTTTGAGGTCTTTGCGGATTTCTTCGAGAGAGGGATTAATATCTTCTAAGAGTTCTTCTAAAAGATGGTCGTCAAATTCAGCGAGTCCTTCTAACAGGTCATCACGGGCAAGTTTTTCTTCTGCTGCGACAGTTGCTGGAATCTCTACCGGATCAGCAACTGTTCCCGCGTGATATTGATAGGCTTGTTCGGTAATGAGATCAATAAAACCAAGGAGGGTTTGTCCTTGGTAAAGGGGATACTGTTGCGGGAGTAGGGGACGAGGAGAAACAGCTTTAATGGCTGTCAAAATTTCGGTAAAAGAATGATTCGCGCGATCCATTTTATTGAGAAAAATAAAATGGGGAATTTCCCAATCATCAAGGAACTTCAAGATTGGGGCAAGGGTTAAAACCCGCTCTACTGTTGGTTCGCAAACAACAATTGCAGCATCAACGCCAACGAGTGCATTTTGGGTTTCTTGAGCAAATTCAATCGCTCCTGGACAATCAAGAAAGGTCAGTTGTAAATCGTCAATTGTAGTGTAAGCGGTGTTGATTTCAACAGTCATTGCGCGATCGCGCGCTTCTGGAAGATTATCGCCAACAGTATTCCCCTGTTTAATATTTCCTTTACGTTTAATTGCTCCTGAAACAAATAATAAACTTTCTAAAAGAGTAGTTTTACCACTACTTGCTGGACCGACAATTGCAATATTACAGAAGTTTCTCGACACTTTGCCGTTCATGATAATTCTCTCCCACTTGCTGAGACTAGCAATCTCATTTCACTGTAGAGGATTCAATTAGGGATTCGATTGCTAGTCCCTATAATTTAGTGCAATTTGAGCTTAACTTGTTTTTCACCGCAAATCACGGAATGTTAATTTTTCTTCTCGCAAGTTCAAAAATTGGTCTCGTCGCATTTAGGTAAAAAATCCTCTGACACCAGTGCCAGAGGATTTAATGTTGCTTGAATGGTTTTAATAAGCGTGCTGAATTTCGTAAAATTCAGGAGAAACGTAATCTTTGCGTAGGGGCCAACCCACCCAATCTTCATTCATCAATAATCGTTTCAAATTCGGATGTCCGTCATAAACAATGCCGAACATATCGTAAGTTTCTCGTTCTTGCCAATCGGCAGCTTTCCAAATCCAATAGACAGAAGGAACATGAGGATTGTCACGGGGTAAAAACACCTTAATCCGGACTTCTTCCGTAGAGTCGGCATTATCAGACACCTTCACGAGATGATAAAAGCTCACTAACTCTTTTCCGGGACCGGCATCATAACCCCCCTGACATTGCAGATAATTAAAGCCATTCTGATACAGGGCAGTTGCTACCGGTAACAGCGCATCGGCTTCTACACGGATCATCTCGACACCTTGATGATCCGGAGGAAGGGGTTGGTTCTGTAACCCGTTATTTGCTAGCCAAGAGGAAACCGCACCCGGTTCAACCAGTTGTGATTCTTCTTGATTCGCTTCTTCATTTTGAGTCTGTTTTTCTTCTTCAGCCACCTTAAGCCTCCTCTTTTTGAGTTTGGGATTCACTGAGTGCAGGGGAAATTGGAGATTCCATCGCCTCTGCTAATTCTTTCGGCGGAGTGTCCCAAGTGCCTTTTCCTAAATATTTTCCATCATGAATTGGATTAACCACTTTCATATTGTGAGTCGTGCTGTAATAACGGTGGGTTTGTTCAATGGAACCTGCTCGTTCTTGAATCGACTCATTGGCAATTTTCTTCCGGAGTTTGACAATCGCATCAATAATCGCTTCTGGACGGGGAGGACAACCGGGAATATAAGCATCCACTGGAATCAGTTTATCCACGCCACGAACTGCGGTGGGAGAATCAACACTAAACATGCCACCAGTAATCGTGCAAGCCCCCATGGCAATTACATATTTGGGAGCAGGCATTTCTTCATAAAGACGCACTAAAGCGGGTGCCATCTTCATCGTAATTGTTCCGGAGGTAATGATTAAGTCCGCTTGACGAGGGCTACAACGGGGTAACAAGCCAAAACGGTCAAAATCAAAGCGAGACCCAATAAGGGCTGCAAATTCAATGAAGCAGCAAGCCGTACCGTACATCATTGGCCACAGGCTAGATAAGCGAGACCAGTTGTAGAGGTCATCCACGGTCGTGAGAATCACGTTTTCTGATAAATCCTGCGTGACCCCAGTTCGGCTAGCGGGATTGAGGATTTTTTCTTTCTGTTGTTCTTCTAAAGTTCCTTGATTCATGGTTGATTCATTCATGACCATTCTAATGCTCCTTTGCGCCATGCGTACACTAATGCCACTACCAGAATGGCAATGAAGATTAGGGCTTCGACAAATGCGAGTAATCCTAATTGGTTAAAAGCGACTGCCCACGGATATAAGAAGACCGTTTCCACATCAAAGACCACGAACACCAGTGCAAACATATAGTAACGAATATTAAATTGAATCCAGGCTCCGCCCATCGGCTCCATCCCAGACTCATAACTGGTGCGTGTCTCGGGTCCCCCGCCACTGGGTCGTAATAATTTGGCAGCAGCGAGGGCAATGACAGGGATTAATGAACAAATCAGCAAAAATCCCAAAAAGTATTCATAGCCAGTTAGTGCAAACACGCGCTCTTTTCCCTCTTGTTAAGTGCAAACTTTGTTATGTTTCTTTACGTTCTATGTTCTATGGTATCTTAATGTGTTGTCAGTAACGGCTCATTCCTCAAGGATCATTAATAAACTACCCTAACCCACTTCGCTGAGGTTAGGGTTTTCAGTAGCCCTGGAAATTCTACAGGATAGAACTTCCGAGCCTCCAGGCTGGTTTATAGAGCAGCCCCATTTCTTAACCATCAAAGCACCATTTTATATCTTATTAAATTATAAATAACAACAACAACAGCGTAGTCAATTCTCACTGATTTGACTACGCTATAGAATTATATTTGATACTTTTACAATATAGTCTATAATGTATTTATCGTCTTTCCTTACAGAAGCAAAGTGAAAGTTCAGAAAGGGATAATACCTGATTCAGACCGACAAGTTTGGATGGTGCTAGATAACGATTATCTTCCCGTTGAACCCATCCAAAAATATTTACATTACCTTGATAGCCTAGAGCGTTCCCCTAACACGATTGCCACCTATGCTCACAACCTCAAGCTCTTCTGGGAGTTCTTAGAGGAGAATCGTATTCAGTGGCAGGAGATTAGCCTAGACCAGCTATCTAACTTTATTCACTGGTTGAGGAATCCCACTCCAGGAGTCATATCAATCCAAGCTCAAGTTTCCAAGCGTAGTGAGAAAACGATTAATAGCTGTCTAACCACTGTATGCAGTTTCTATGAGTTCCATGAACGTCTAGGAAACTATGAAGGGACAAACACTTTTTACCGCAATCAACTTCAGCCAGGGAAGAAATATAAATCCTTTTTACATCATATTAGCAAAGGAAAAGAAACCAGAACCAAACTCTTAAAGATTAAAGAACCAAAAACCTTTCCTGGTTGTTTAACACCTGAACAAGTTGAGACACTAATTGGTGCTTGTAATAACCTCAGAGATAAATTTCTGATTCGTTTACTCTACGAGAGTGGACTACGAATTGGGGAAGCTCTAGGGTTAAGACATGAGGATATGCAGACAGGAAAGAATAATGCGGTTAAAGTCATTCCTCGCACCGATAACATGAACTATGTTAGAGCAAAAGGAGGAATGGAACGTATTGTTCATGTCAGTAAAGAATTAATGCAATGGTACTCGGCTTATTTAATTGATGAGTATCCCGAAGACCTTGATTGCGACTTTGTTTTTGTTGTTATTAAAGCACCTAGAAGAGGAGAAATTGGCAACCCGATTAGTTATAAAACCGTCAATAGTCTATTCAGAAGATTATCGAAGAAAACGGGTATTCAGTTAACCCCTCATCTTCTCAGACATACTCATGCTACTGAGTTAATTCGTGCAGGATGGGATTTAGCTCATGTGCAGAAAAGGTTGGGTCACGCTGATATTCAAACCACCATAAATACTTACATTCATCTATCTGATGAAGATATGATGGAAGAGTATAAAAAGTATATTTCAGAACGAGAGAAAGAAGTATGAAAAAAGATAATACAGCCGAAGAAATATTATATCCTTCAGTTGAACTAAAGGTTTTAGAGTCTCAAAATAATCAGATTGATTCTTCCTCACCCGAACCCTTACAAGAAAAAGAGATAATTTGCCCTAAATGTGAAAGTAAAAATTACTGGAAAAGAGGAAAACTCAGTGGAGGTCGTCAGCAATGTAGCTGCAAAGACTGTGGTAAGTTCTTCACAGTTTATCTGTTAGTAGATGAAGAAGGGAGAGAAATTAAATGTCCTAATTGTGGCAGTAGAAATAGAAAATTAGATGGTAACTACTTAAGTAAGCAGCGTTATAAGTGTAAAGATTGCAATCGAAAGTATGTTCTCAATCCTTATGGTAAAGAGAATTTCCAAAAGTATAATGATATCAACTGTAGATGGTATAACAGCAAAAACTTTTCAGACAGAGGTTTCACTAACAAGGGAAAACAAAAATGCTATTGTTTAGATTGTAAAAGACAATTTACAGTAGGTGCGGAAAGACCAGATACTTTAGCTACTCCAAAAGAATATAACTTTAAACATGATGTTTGGACAGCAGAACATTTAGGCTATGAAAATGGAATTCACTATCATAATAAAAGTAACTTTTCACAAATTCAGCAACCTTGGCTTAAGTATTATTATAAGAAGTTTATTCTTTACCTTTCTAGCACTAGATTAGCCTTTAGCACCTTATCAGGGAGA
>JAVLCL010000036.1:2464-13383 GCA_031580825.1 Halothece sp. Uz-M2-17 | reverse complement strand
TTCTACCGCTTCTTTCTGTCGCTGGTCATCTTCGTATTCTTTACTTAAACGAACTTTTGCTTCCTGTATCTCTTCAAAAGAAGCATCTTCTGTTACACCGAGTTGTTCATAAGGGTTTTGCTCACTCATTCTGATCTCCTTTTGTGGGGCTGATTGAATGTCATCATCGCTTGAGCAACCGTCAGAGCAAGCCCATTCTATAGCCTGATCCCTGACTTTTTGGCTGTCTCAATTTGTCATTTTTGATACTAAAATGTTGTATTTAAATTAACTGTTAACTTGAGATTTTTCTTCTTGGTCAGAGGTATTTTTGGTGTGAGTTGATTCTTCTTCCGAAACGGTCTCAGAAGCACTGGGTTCAAGTTGAGCATTCATTTTGACTGACTCATTATTTTGTGATTTGCTGGTTTCCCGCTTAAATTCATTTTCAAATTCTTTAGAAGCATCTTGAAAACCACGGATCGCTTTGCCTAGGCTACTGCCAATTTCTGGTAATTTTTTCGGACCAAAGACCAGTAAAGCAATCACAAAGATTAACGCCATTTCTGGTAAGCCAATGCCAAAAACATTCATAAGGATTTCTCCGAATCAGGTTTGTTACTGTCTAGTGTATCTTTTCACTCTTGGGGTAGTTCATACTGTTCAACGATGCGCTTGGCATATTCGGGTACATGGTCATCTAACTTGTCTGGATAGTTGCGTTTGACATATAAATAGTTGCGGGTGAAGTGAGAATCAATGGAAAAACGAGCATATTCTAAGCCTTTGGGACCCACTTGTTCGATTACAACTCCCATTAATTTTGCTGCCCACATGGGAAGCGTTACCCCTTGATCATAAGCGGGAATACTTTGTTGGACGGCTGCTTTGCGATTACCTTTTGAACTCACGGCTTGAGTTTCTAGTTGATCTTGTACTAGATTTAACATTTCTTTTCCAGTATCATTGCGAACCACAATCCACTGATAGCCAAAGGGTGCGCCCATATATCCAACCACTAGATCCGCAAGAGAGTTGACATAATCAAAGCAACTCATGCAGGAAGGAGCAAAGACATCTTTTAATTCTTTAGTGTTCAGTCCGAAGAAGGGAACTTTTTCAATGCTGCCATCTTCATGCTTAAAGTGAACCCGAAAGTCTTGCATAAATTCGTAGTGAACAACGGTTTCGGGAGACTTGCTGGTGGTTTCGAGAAATTTTTGGAGTCCCTCGCGGGTGACGTTATCAACGCAGGGGGTTCCTAACACATAGAGTTTTTCGAGACCTAGTTTATCTTGAACGGCTCGCAGGGCTTGAATTTGGCAACCTACGCCAATGGCAAGGAGACGTTTGAAACCCGCTTGTTCCACTTCTTCTAGGATCGAGAGGTTTGGGGAGAGGGTGGGTTTATTCACTCGCGCTGCTAACACTTCTTCCGGTGTCCGCGCGATAATGGGCATGGGCTGAAAGCGGTCTTCGGGAGTGTTTTGCACACAAACCACGCCTTCGACTTTTCCTTGTTTGAGCATTTCACACGCGATCGCGCTGACGATTCCTGTCCACTGCGCCCCCGAAATCGGTTCTTTTTTCCGGGCTGCCATCATTTCTTGATGAACGCCAAAATAGAGATCGTCTTCTTTCTCTAAATCACGACTTTGTCCATGGGCTTGCGCTTCTAAGTCTGCAATTTGCTCATTGAGAAACGCACAGGCTTCTTTAACATAGTGGATGTAGTAGGTATCACACAACCCACATTCACTGCAAAGAGCTTTCGCGGGACGGGGACTACCAGCTTTTAGAGCTTTGGCTTTACGATGGGAAGAAACAGTACTCATCCTAGTGTTTAATTTAATCAGCTAATGTTGAGACTCCTTTTATCAGGATAATTCACAATGGCAAAGCTAGCTAGAAGCAGGGACAATAAAGGGGCATCATTGACGATTGATAATGATTTATTAACTGGATAGGGATTTTCAGGATTAATTGAGTAGTTTCATGGGAAAAGACAGCATCCGAATTTTGTTTTTATCGGTAATAATTGGCTTAATGAGTAGTAGTTGCGCAGCCACAAAAACCAATCAATGCCGAGAGATTATTGAGATTGCAAATGAAACCGTAACCGAAGCAAGAACATTAACGAATGGTGGAAAAAGTACCGATCCAGAAACTGCTTTGTTGGCTGCAGATACGATGGAATTAGCAGCCGAAGAAATGGCAACTTTAGAAATTACAGATGAACAGTTAAAACAGTATCAACAAGATTTTATTATTCTGTATCAAAATACAGCAAGGGCAACACGAGCCTTTGTGAAAGCCTATGAAAAAACTGATCAAAGACAATTAAAACAAGCCCGACAACGGTTGCAAAAAGCAACTGCTCCAGAAAGTAAATTAGTGACAAAAATCAATCGTTATTGCGTTCAATAAATTGACAATGAACAATGAACAATTAACAATTGATAATTAGTGACTTCCATGAACAATGAAAAGTAGAGCATACAAGATGCAAATCCAAGCAACAGACAAAACAACTTTAACTTGGAGCGGTGATACCCTCGCTGTGGGATTATTTGTCGGTGGTGTCACCGTTACCGGTGAGCTTGCAGAACTCGATGAAAAGTTAGCGGGAACGATTAAAGAACTGATTGCAGAAACTGAGTTTGATGGGAAAGCGGGCAATAATGTTATTACGCGAGTGGGTGGCGATACACCAATTCGTAAAATAATGTTAATTGGTCTGGGAGAAAGCGAAGACTTTAAGTTGGATAGTGTTCGTTTAGCCGGAAGCGCGATCGCGCGGTTAGCTAAATCTCAATATAGCAAAAACCTCGCTATTAGCCTCCCCATCTTCGATAATAACCCTGCCCTCACCGCACAAGCCATCACTGAAGGCGTTACTCTTGCCCTCTACGAAGACCGCCGTTTTAAGTCCGAACCGGAAGAACATCCCCTCAAGCTAGAAAGCGTTGAACTTCTCGAACTCGGAAACCAAGATGCAGCCATTACCAAAGCGCAACAAATTTGTGATGGGGTCATTTTCGCCAAAGAACTGGTTGCTGCACCTGCCAACTCTCTCACCTCTGTTACCTTAGCCAACGCCATCCAAGAACTTGCAGCCGAACATAGCTTAGAACTTGAAATTCTAGAAAAAGAAGACTGTGAAAAATTGGGGATGGGAGCATATCTTGGGGTTGCCCAGGCCTCCGATATTCCGCCAAAATTTATCCATCTCACCTACAAACCCGAAGGAACGCCTCGTCGTAAACTTGCCATTGTCGGGAAGGGCGTAACCTTTGACTCTGGCGGTTTAAACCTTAAAACCGGTGGTAGTGGCATTGAAACCATGAAAATGGACATGGGGGGTGCAGGGGCAACCTTTGGTGCAGCAAAAGCCATTGCTCAACTGAAACCAGATGTGGAAGTTCACTTCATCAGCGCAGCCACAGAGAACATGATTAGTGGTCATGCCATGCATCCAGGAGATATTCTCACCGCCTCTAACGGCAAAACCATTGAAGTTAATAATACCGATGCCGAAGGACGCTTAACCCTTGCCGATGCTCTTGTTTTCGCGGAAAAATTAGGCGTTGATGCAATTATTGATCTTGCCACTCTCACAGGCGCGTGTGTTATTGCCTTAGGTGATGATATTGGTGGTTTGTGGAGTACCGATGATCTCCTTGCCGAACAATTAAAAACGGCTTCTGAAATTGGCGGGGAAAAAATCTGGCAAATGCCCTTAGAAGAGAAATATTTTGAAGGAATGAAGTCAGAAATTGCAGATATGAAAAATGTCGGACCCCGTCAGGGCGGTTCGATTAGTGCAGCTTTATTCTTGAAACAATTCATCCAAGAAACCCCATGGGCACACTTAGATATCGCCGGACCCGCTTGGGCGGATAAACAAAGTGGCGTGAATAATGCTGGTGCAACAGGTTTCCCAGTGCGGACTTTAGTCAACTGGGTCTGTAGCTAACCACAGGTATGCAACGTTTTGGAATTTGATCATCCTATAGTTGTTCTAGGATCAACAAAAAGTAGTAGTGTGGGTAATGCCCACCCTACTCTTGATGAAAGGTAAATTTCATCTAACATCTTCAGAGAGTTAGCTGATCAATAATTTTCCGCAAGACTTGTGCTGAGTCTTTTAATTGTTTTTGTTCTTGGTTAGATAAGGGTAAATTAACGATTCGACTCACTCCTTGGGCATTAGTCACTGCGGGTAAACTCAAACAAATATCTTTAATGCCAACAAAATCTTCAATTAAGGTACTGACTGTTAAAATACGGTTTTGATTGCGTAAGATTGCCTGTACGATTTGCGTTACCCCTAAACCAATGGCGTAACTGGTTGCGCCTTTCCGTTGGATAATTTCATAGGCTGCATTTTTAACCTCTTCAAAAATATTCGCTAAATCTTCGGGACGGGTTTCTCCTTCAAAAACTGGCATTCCAGAAATATTTAGGGTACTCCAAACCGGAACTTCACTATCCCCATGTTCGCCAATAATATAAGCATGGACGCTACGGGGATCAAGTTGGAAATTTTGAGCCAGTAAGGAACGAAAACGCGCTGTATCCAAAACCGTTCCTGACCCTAAAACTTGCGATGGGGGTAAACCAGACAATTTTTGTGAAACATACGTCATCACATCCACGGGATTCGTCACAATTAGGATAATCGCTTGTGGGGCGTAACGCACGACATCTGGAATTAAACTACGGAAAATTTCCACATTACGAGATACTAAGTCGAGACGACTTTGTCCAGGTTTTTGTTTTGCCCCTGCGGTAATAATGACAATATCGGCATCAACGGCACTTTCCATTGTTCCCGCATACACCTGAGTCGGTTCAACAAAGGGTAAGCCATGGGTTAAATCCATTACCTCCCCTTTGAGTTTTTCTTGGTTAACATCAATAATCACCAATTCATCGAGTGTATTTTGGATGAGGAGGGAATAGGCGCAAGCCATTCCCACTTGTCCTGCACCAATAATGACCCCTTTTCGGGAGGGAACACGGGAAAATTCGGTATCGTTTTTTGGAAACTCGTAAAATAGATTATTCATGTTGATTCCTCCCGTAGGTTGTAAGTAATCTAGAGTTAGTAATGATTGCCAACTTTGCGATGGTGAACTGCGGTTAAAGATTCCGGTTTTGAAACTCGCCCTTGAGTAATTTTGCTATAAACAATCCAATGATCGCTACATTCCATCCGGCTGAGTACTTCACATTCGAGGTAAGCTAGGGCATCAGTGAGAATAGGAGATCCATTATTTGCAGATTGAGTATTGACCCCTTCAAAGCGATCTGCACCGGGCTTAAATCGCTTCAGGAAGTGTCGCATCAGATGTTGATAGTTTCCTTCTTCGAGGATATTGAGGACAAATTGATCGCCTACTTGCATTAAGGCTTCGATCGCGCGATCTTTTGCCACTGCAATACTAATACCTGGGGGATCAAAACTCGCTTGCGCCACCCAAGAGGCTAACATGGCACTTTTGAGGTCGCCTTTTTTCGCTGTGATAATATAGAGTCCACCGCTTAAGCGTCCCATGGCTTTATCTAAATCACCATCGAGAGACTTCATTTGTTTCACGGTTTTCTCTCGTTGTAACCATTGTCCGAGGTCAGTTCCGGCTTCTTCACAGAGTTTGTAAGTCGTTTCATTAGGTGTATCTGTCATCCGAATGGCGGGGAACACTTCTTTTAAACCTAAATCCGAGAAACGAGTTTTAATGGGATCAATGGGTTCATCATCTTCGCCATAAGATTCAAATACCCCCATGGCTTGCTTAGAAGAAACAGAGGCGAGAATCGTTCCGAGAGTGGCACTGGCTTCACTGGCTTTTTCCCCACTTGCAGGTGGCATTCCCACTACAACAGCATTAGACCGTTCCACTAATTCTCGCACTTCTTGTTGATCCGCTGCCAACAAGTCCATCATTTCCACATTAATGCCAGTTTTGGTAATCCCGTAAGCAATGGCTTGCGACGCGCGATCGCTGTAACCATAATCAGAGGTATAAAAGACTGCAACCGTCTTTTCTCCCTTGGCTTTATTCTCACTCCAAGTGCGATAACGATTAATTAATTCTTCCACGTTGTAGCTTAAAATCGGACCATGACCATTGGCAACCATCGCCACATCGCCCAGTTTTCCCATCCGCTTTAACGCGGATAAAACCGATCGCGCATTCGGTCCCATCAAACAGTCATAATAAAAGCGATAATCGGGGGAAATTGCCTCTAAATCATTATCGAGTAAGTCATCGCTACAATAGTGCATTCCAAACACATCACAGGTGAATAAAATGCCGTTTCCCCAATCATAGGTCAACATGGTATCGGGCCAATGCAAGTTCGGCGCGTTGACAAACTCTAACTCATGACCATTTCCTAAATCGAGTTTTTCACCCGTTTTTACCACTTGACGTTCAAAAGGCTGATGCACAAACCCTTCTAAAAATTGAATCGCCACTTTACTCCCCACAACAACCGCTTGGGGGGCAATTTCTAAGACATCTTTGACTAAACCGCTATGATCCGGTTCCGTATGACTAATCACCAGATAATCAATTTCTGTCGGATCAATTAAGGTTTTCAGTTGCGATAAATATTGATCGCGGAATTTTTCATGAGAGGTATCAACTAAGGCGGTTTTTTCTCCCCGAATCAGGAACGAATTGTAAGTGGTTCCATTTTGTAAACCAAATTCAATATCAAAGCGATCGCGATCCCAATCTAAACAACGAATTGCAGTAGTATCAGACGTGAGATCAGCAGTTTGAATGGTTAAACGCTTTTCTTGTACGGGTGTTGCGACCATGATGGTCCCTCCCTGCTTTTATATTAATTTTTGTTTATATCTTCAGTATCTCATACCCGTAAATGGTTCTGGCAGGAAGAGTAATATTTGCTGACGATAGAACGTTCCCCAGTGAATCAGCAATGACTCATTACGATTAAAATACAACAATAACCATTTTCTAGAAAAGAAAGTTCTGATTATGCAACTCCCCTCTTTGACATGGTTAATGACTCGGTTTGGCGGAAATTATTTATTGCTTTTAGGCTCAGTTTTTTTATTTCTTGGAGTTGCTGATTTTAGTGTTGCTGATGATGTTTCTGATCCCTCAAAAATTAGTGTTACTGGCAGCGCGATCGCGCTAATAGTTGCGATGATTTTGGTCTTATGGATAGATAGCGTAACAATTGAAAAAGATATTTGGAAAGGGGATAAAAATGTTACCCCAGAAAACGCAGACCAAAGCAATGAAGAGTTGAATAACAGTGGCTGTTTGGGGATTAGTTCAATCTTGAGTAAAATTCTGGGAACATTTTTCTATTTACTGTTAGTTCCCTTGCAATTTACAAAAATTGGGGAATGGTTTTATCAAATTCAATGGTTTGTATTTAGCACTTTAGACAGTTGGTCATCCCTGTTACCCATTATCCTCGCTTTTCTGTTCTTTCTTTCCTATAGCTTGCAAAAAAGTTTTGTGTATTATGTATGGCTTTTAGGAAGAATCTGTTTTTTAGGACTACTTTTCACGAATCAAGTTCTATTTCAGTACACCATTGTCCCCAGTATTATGGGTATATGCGTACAGTTATCCTATCAACTCCTGCGCTTTGGTTATAAAAAAATGAGTTAATGATGCGATTAGAAAAACGTTTATTTACGGTCAGTGAATATCAAAAAATGGCGGAAGTTGGAATTTTAACAGAGCGCGATCGCGTAGAATTAATGGCAGGAGAAATTATTCCCATGTCTCCCATTGGTTATCGTCATGCTGCAACGGTTAAACGCCTCAATGACTTATTCGGTCAACGCTTGGGAAATCAAGCCATCCGAGGAATACAAGATCCGATTGTTTTAGATAATCAATCGCAACCACAACCGGATGTAGTGTTATTACGCCCTCGTTCTGATTATTATGCCAGTGGACATCCGCAACCAAAAGATATTTATTTACTCGTTGAAGTTGCAGACATTAGCATTGCGTATGATCGCGAGGTTAAAATTCCTTTGTATGCCCAAGCTGGAATTTCAGAAGTGTGGCTAATTGATCTCAATGAAAATGTTTTAGAAGTGTATCGAAATCCATTGCGCGATCGCTTTTCTCATATTCAAATTTTACAACCGAATCTAACAATATCAAGTCTTGCTTTTCCTGAAATTACTTTTACTGTTGCTGAATTGGTAGGAATTGAATAAGCTGAACCTGCAACCTTAACCTTCAACAAACGTCGTGATCAACGAATAGTGAAGGGGTTGAATTGAAATGAACAAGATCATAAAACACACTTTTACCGTTGCAGCAACTCTCAGCTTGACTACACTTGGCGTAGTCACAACAACAAAACCCGCAGCCAGTCAAATTACCCCGCAACCTTGGGGATCAATTGGGACAGAAGATAGTGATATTAGCTATTCTATTGGCGCACGTTGGTTCGATTTTGGGGTTGAACTGGGAGGTCGCGAAGATGGCGCAGTTGGTGTCGATGTCCTGAAGTTTCTTAGTTTTCCCGTTCTTTCTCCCTATATTGGATTAGGCTTATATGACGATGCAGAAGATGATCTTGCAATCTCTGGAGGGTTACAAGTCCATCCTCCAGGGAATGTTTTTGTGGGCGTTGGCTATCATTCCATCCGTGGTGTCAATGGACAGCTTGGGGTGAAGTTTTAATTTAAAGTAGTTTCACTTAACGATAAATATCCTTACGATGTCCAACTTTAACAATCTCTATAGTTAAGACATTCGGAAATACTGAATAAACTATTCGATAATCTCCTATTCTGATGCGATAGGTATGATCAGTCCCCCTCAGCTTCTTACTGCTTCTAGGACGTGGATCTTGAGCTAAAGCTGCTACTGCTTCCAGAATTTTAGGAATTACTGTTTTGTCAAGTTTTCTAATCTCTTTTTTGGCTGATTGCTTCCATTCAATTCGATATGAAGCCATCTTCCTTTAATTCGGCGATCAAATCTTCGTGAGAGGTCGTTGTTTCTTCTTTTCTTTCAGCGACAGCAGCTAAATCTTCCATATCCTCAATCAATTCTTCAAATTCAGATATTGGTAAGATGACAGACTTTTTTTTACCTTGTTGATCTGTAATGTATTCAGGATGAAGATTGTGTAACTTGATCATCGTAAAGTGTCTCTTACTTATCCACTACACTAAATTCTTAGTCATTGATCATAATCAAATCTTATCATTTTCCAAAGCCCGTTTGCGAAGCATGGATGGAGTCCAATCGCGCTGCCAAGTAATTGGTTCACTTCTAACGCTACCCTAGAGAGAAATAGCCTAACCTCTCAAGCCTTAGCGATGAAATATAACTATTTCCTCTTTGATACTGAAGAAAACGGACGCAAATCATTTATTCTTCCCGGTGCGAAACCTCACTACACGCCAGATCGTCCGGGCAATGTCCAACATATTTTCTTGGATTTGGTTTTAGATATTCCTAACCAATCGTTTCGGGGAAGTAGTACCATTACCCTGAAGCCAGTTCAGTCAGGGTTAACTCATCTCACCCTTGATGCAGAAGATTTAACGATCGAAAGTGTCCAAATTAAATCTGTCAGTCAACCGTTTCACTACGATGGGAAACAGCTACAAATCCAACTCCTACAACCCACAACCTTTGACCCCATTGACTTAGTGATTCACTATCGGGTTGATCATCCCCAACGAGGACTCTATTTTATTCAACCGGATCAAGATTATCCCGATAAATCCACCCAAGTTTGGACGCAAGGCGAAGATGAAGACTCTCGCTTCTGGTTTCCCTGTTTTGACTATCCCGGACAACTGGCGACTTCAGAAATCCGAGTAGAAGTTCCCAAACCTTATGTTGCAGTTTCCAATGGCGAGTTAGTCGCTACGGAAGAGAAAGGGGAAAATAGCGTTTATCACTGGCGACAAAATCAAGTCCATCCCACTTATTTGATGACTTTAGCAGTGGGAGATTTCGCCAAGATTGAGGACAGTTGGCAAGATATTCCCGTTGAGTATTATGTGGAAAAAGGACGGGAAGCCGATGCCAAACGGACAATGGGCAAAACCCCCCAAATGATTGAGTTTTTCTCCAAACAGTTTGGTTATGCCTATCCTTATCCCAAATATGCCCAAGTTTGTGTGGCTGACTTTATTTTTGGGGGAATGGAAAATACTTCTACGACGCTGCTAACTGATCGTTGCTTATTAGACGATCGCGCCATATTAGACAAACAACGCTCAGAAACCTTAGTCGCCCACGAACTCGCCCATCAGTGGTTTGGAGACTTATTAGTCATCAAACATTGGTCTCACGCTTGGATTAAAGAAGGAATGGCTTCTTATTCGGAAGTGCTGTGGACTGACCACGAATATAGTAAAGATGACGCTGCTTACTATATTCTGAACGAAGCCAGAAGTTATCTCAGTGAAGACTCATCTCGCTATCGTCGTCCGATTGTAACGAATGTTTATCGCGAAGCGATTGAACTGTATGATCGCCATCTTTATGAAAAAGGCGCGTGTGTCTATCACATGATTCGCGGGGAACTGGGAGAAGAAGCCTTTACCCAAGCCATTCATAACTTTGTCCAGAAAAACGCCCATCGCACCGTAGAAACCGTTGATTTACTCCGCGCGATCGATGAAGTAACGGGAAAAAATCTTTCTCCATTATTTGACCAATATGTCTTCCGTGGCGGACATCCCGACTTTAAAGTGAGCTACAGTTGGGATGCACAAGATCAGTTAGCAAAACTGACGGTCACGCAAACGCAAGGGAAAACGGATAAAGATGTAACGGAAAACGAATTATTTGATCTCAAAATCCCTGTTGGTTTTGGTTATATTTCCGATGAAGGAGAAGTCTGTTTTGAAACCGTATCCTTACATCTCCACGAAAAAGAACATAATTTCTATCTTCCTTTAC
>JAVLCL010000036.1:0-2454 GCA_031580825.1 Halothece sp. Uz-M2-17 | reverse complement strand
CAGCTTTGACCAAGGAAACTATCATCTCAAAACCGTCACCTTAGAATATCCTACTGAAGAACTGAAAACCCAATTAAAACACGATCCTGATGTTACATCTCGCATTTATGCAGCAGAAGCCCTAGGAAAAAAAGGGGGGTTAGAAATCATTAAAACCCTCGGAGAAAGTTTAACCAATGACCCCTTCTGGGGAGTGCGTTTAGAAGTCGCAAAACAGCTAGGAAAAATCAAATTACAGCAAGGGATTCCTGAACTAATTAAAGGCTTAAAAGATGAACATCCGAAAGTCCGCCGAACTGCTTTAGAAGGGTTAGCGAACTTTAAAACCGAAGACAGTTATCAAGCAGTGAAAACCGTCGCGCAAGAAGGCGACCCCAGCTACTACACCGAAGCGGTTGCGTTCCGAATGTTAGGAAAAATGGTGACAGGAAATCTCAAAGAAAAAGAAGAAGAGGTTATTGAATTATTCCGTAAAGGTTTAGAAAACCGTGCGGGTTGGAATGAAGTCCTTCGCAGTGGAATGATTGGCGGACTTTCTCAGATGAAAACCTCAGAAACTGCAATGGCAATGATTTTGCCTTATACTTATGCAGGAATTCCACAACCCTTGCGTTTAGCTGCGATTCGAGCTTTAGGAACCGTTTCTACAGGTCAAGAACAAGCCCAAGTCGAAGCGATTTTAGAACAACTCGATGCCCTTTCTGGAGAAAGTTTCTTCTTAACTCAAGTTTCCGTCGTTACTGCATTAAAGCAGATGCAAACCTCACAAGCCATTTCTATCTTGCAGACACTAGCTGACCAAACGCCAGATGGGCGAGTGCGTCGCATGGCGGAAGAAGCTGTAAAAACCGTTCAAGAGAAATTAGGCTCAGATAAAGCGATTAAAGAATTACGAGAGGAATTAGACAGTTTGAAACAAGAAAATCAAGATTTAACCAGTCGTTTAGCGAAGCTAGAAGCACAACAAACAGAACACTAATAAACTATACACTTAATGACCGTAACCGTGGCAGCACTATTTCATTCATTACATTGTTTGTCTGTCCGGTGATGTTATACCTGGTAGGGTGGGCATTGCTCACCCTACTACTAATACTCAGGTTTTAATTAACACTCGAAACCTTTAAATGCTCTGTGTTCTCTGTGACTCTGTGGTTCAATATTCATTCTTAATTATTCTCACTTCATGTTATCTCTCAAAAATTTAAGTTATCATCCGCCAGCAACGCCAGAACCAATTCTAAAGGGAATTAACCTCCAACTTCCTCCGCAACAGTTAGGATTAATTATTGGTCCGAGTGGATCGGGAAAAAGCACGCTCTTAGAAATTTTATCGGGATTAGCAGAACAGACCAAAGGCGGGATTTTCTGGGGAAATCAACCCCTGATGTCCTATAACTTACAAGAATTAGCAGGACTGGTCTTCCAGTTTCCAGAACGCCATTTTTGCGGAGGAACAATCTTAGAAGAATTACGCTTTGGACATCCCGAGTTAAGCCTAACGCAAGTCAAAACCGCCTTAGAAGAAGTGGGGCTAGATCATCTCTCCCTCAATACGTCTCCTCATGCGTTAAGTGGTGGACAACAAAGACGGTTAGCTTTAGCTGTCCAATTAATCCGACAACCAAATGTTCTGATGCTGGATGAACCTACTGCTGGTTTAGACTGGTCCATGCGCGGTCAGTTAGTGAAATTATTGGCAAAATTGAAAGAACATTGGACATTACTTATCGTCACCCATGATGCTAAAGAATTAGTATCAGTGGCGGATCACTGTTGGCGCATTCAAAACGGAGAACTCTCTTCTGTGGAGATGGCACAAACACTTGGAAATCATTAAGTTTGATACTATAGAATCTGCTAGGGATAAATCAAAGGCATGGGAAGCGAAACAATCACTTTATTATCGAACCGAGAAATTGAAAAAATGCGGAGTGCTGGACGCTTAGCAGCAGCACTTTTAGATCATCTAGAAACAATGATCAAACCGGGAGTGAGTACATTAGAACTCAATGATGAGGCGGAACGTTGGACGCAAGCTCACGGCGCAACCAGTGCCCCTCTAGGCTATCACGGGTTTCCGAAATCAATTTGTACCAGTGTCAATGAAGTGATTTGTCATGGGATTCCAAATGCAAAAGAAATCTTGAAAGAGGGCGATATTATCAACATTGATGTCACCCCGATTTTGGATGGTTATCATGGCGACACCTCCAGAATGTTTATCGTGGGGACTCCCTCTCCTACTGCGAAAAAGTTAGTGGAAACCACCCAAGAATGTTTAATGCGGGGCATCGCTGCGGTTCAGCCAGGGGGAAGAATTGGTGATATTGGTGCTGCCATTCAAGAGTATGCCGAAGCCCAAGGCTTTTCTGTGGTCCGTGATTTTGTGGGGCATGGGATTAATCGTGTGTTCCATACTGCCCCGCAAATCCCCCATTATGGGACGCGAGG
>JAVLCL010000561.1:0-1966 GCA_031580825.1 Halothece sp. Uz-M2-17 | reverse complement strand
TGAAGACGGAAAACAATGGGTTGAACACCACCAATGGCAACGATTGCGCGATCGCGCTGAAGCCCTCAAAAATAAGCAAATCACTAGTAGCCAAAGTCATGCCATCCGCACTGCTTTATTTGCCAATCAAGGAGATGAACAATATAAACTCATTCAACAGCGATTTCCGAATCTAGAAAAAACGTTTGAAGAATCAGAAAAATCACTTTTTTATCAAAACAGTGAAGGCAATTGGGCAACTTCTTTTCTGGATGCCCTTGATGCTATGGACTTCTTAAAAACTGAACAGGAGACACAAAATGACCCCACCAAATGAGTTTAAGATTACCATTACCATGAATAGCGATTGGCACATTGGTTCTGGAAATTCTCGGGGTGAAATGGATCGAACCGTGCAACGGGATACTGATGATTTGCCCTATATTCCCGCTAAAACCTTAACCGGAATTTTACGAGATAGCTGTGAACAGGTTGCTGAGGCTTTAGATCGCGGTCATTCGCATAGAAAATGGCAAAACTGGGTAGATTTTTTATTTGGGAACCAACCGACCTTAGCCAATGCAGAACAAGCAGAAATTCCTCCCAATCCCGCGATCATTCGGATTCATTCTGCCTTTTTAGAGGACTCCCTGCGTGAGGCTTTAAAAGCAAAACCCAACTTGAAAAGCGCGATCGCGTTCATCAAACCAGGGGTAAAAATTTCTCCCGAAACCGGTTCCGCAATGCCAGATCACTTACGATTTGAAGAACTGATTCGCATGGGGGCGAAACTCACCTCTCAACAGTGTGGGTTTAATGACGATGATGCAATAAAACTCACTCAGGACGAGCAAAAAACCGCTTATGCGTTACTCTTAGCAGGCGCAGCGTTAGTCGAACGCATTGGCGGGAAACGTCGTCGCGGTTCTGGGAACTGTACCATAACCATTGATGCGAAAAGTCAGAACTGGTTGCAATGGTTTCAACAGCAATATCAACAAAATGCGCTTCCTGATCCGCCCCAGTGGGGAAAAGCAAACCTTTCTACTGCTAACCAGCCCTCCCCAAAGCCTGAAACATCAGAAAACTGGTGGAGGATTCCCTTAACCATTACCGCGCGATCGCCCTTAGTGCTTCCGAAACGCACCGTCGGAAATATTGTGGAATGTTTAGACTTGATTCCTGGTCGTTACTTTTTGCGATACTTGCACAAAAAGCTGGATTCATTGATTGAGGTTAAAAGCGCGATTGCGCAAGGAAATCTAATCATCACCAATGCCACGATTAGCATTGACAGTCAACCCAGTCGTCCCACGCCATTGTGTTTATCCAGTGATAAACTCAGTGGGGGCTTGAGTCAAGGGGAAGGGGTTTATAACCGTTTTCAGCAAGCAGAACCAGAGGGGATACAACTGAAAGGAGAACGATCTGGCTATTTGGGTGCGTTTAATCCAGAAAACAACCAACTCCCGAAGCATCAGACAGTAAAACTCGAACTCTACACCCACAACACCATTGATGATTCGGTACAACGTCCCAGCGAAGAAATGGGCGGTGGAGTCTATAGCTATCAAGCGATTCCTCCCAATACAACCTTGCAAGCGGAATTAAGAATTCCCGATGACATCAAAACCGATCTTGATTCATCGTCGCCAAACTGGTGGCAAAATCTCAAGGGTTACACTCGCATTGGTCAATCCAAAAAAGATCAGTATGGGGGGATTGAAATTCAGCCTCAGCCACCCCAGCAATGTCAATCCAACATCCAACTTTCCTCAGAACTCTATGTCTGGCTGTTATCGGATGTTGTGCTACGGGATGAGAGACTACAACCCACAACCAATCCCGATGATTTAAAACGAGAGTTAGAAAAGCAGTTAGGTTTGGAACAAGGAACCCTGAAAGAACGAGAGGATGAGGAGTTATTGTCAATCATGGCGCGATCGCGCAGAACTGAATCTTGGCAAGTGCGTTGGGGATTACCGCG
>JAVLCL010000035.1:0-13498 GCA_031580825.1 Halothece sp. Uz-M2-17 | reverse complement strand
AGTTAAAATATAGACCAATGCAGTGAAACCCAATCCAAAAGCTATTCTGAAGACAGGGAGAGGGTAAACAATGAGAACTGAACGGTAAATATTATGATTGATTCTCCCGTGCAATTCCAAGATGAATTTGATGTCGTTGTTGTTGGTGCTGGGCACTCTGGTTGCGAAGCTGCCCTCGCTGCCGCCCGTTTAGGCTGTCGCACCCTGATGTTAACCCTCAACCTAGATCGCATTGCTTGGCAACCTTGCAATCCTGCAGTGGGCGCGCCGGCTAAGTCACAACTTGCTCACGAAGTGGATGCTCTCGGCGGTGAAATTGGGAAATGCGCCGACCGCACCTATCTGCAAAAGCGGGTTCTCAACGCTTCCCGAGGACCTGCCGTGTGGGCATTACGGGCGCAAACCGATAAACGGGAATATTCGCGGGTAATGCGCCACATTGTCGAAAATCAAGAGAATTTAACCTTACGGGAAGGGATGGTCACAGATTTGGTCTTGGGGAAAAATCAAGAAGTGATTGGTGTCGAAACTTACTTTGGTACAGCATTCAAATGTAAAACCGTTATTCTCACCACAGGAACCTTTCTCGGTGGTTGCATTTGGGTTGGCAATAAATCAATGGCTGCAGGGCGTGCAGGAGAGTTTGCTGCAGTTGGTTTGACCGAGACCTTAAATCAACTGGGCTTTGAAACCGGACGCTTAAAAACCGGAACCCCAGCGCGAGTGGATAAGCGCTCAGTGGATTACAGCCAGCTAGAAGCGCAACCAGGGGATGAAGATGTCCGTTGGTTCAGTTTTGACCCCGAGGCTTGGGTAGAACGGGAACAACTGTGCTGCTATCTCACTCGCACTACCGCCGAAACCCATCAAATGATTCGGGATAATTTACATCTCTCTCCGGTTTATGGCGGTTGGGTGGATGCAAAAGGACCGCGTTATTGTCCCAGTATTGAAGATAAAATTGTACGCTTTGCGGATAAAGAAAGCCATCAAATCTTTATTGAACCAGAAGGACGAGATATCCCTGAATTGTATATTCAAGGATTTTCTACGGGCTTACCGGAAAACTTACAACTGGCGATGTTACATACCCTTCCCGGTTTAGAAAACTGTAAAATGTTGCGTCCCGCTTATGCGGTAGAATATGACTATTTACCCGCAACGCAATGTTATCCCACATTAATGACTAAAAAGATTGAAGGGTTATTCTGTGCGGGACAAATTAATGGCACAACTGGGTATGAAGAAGCAGCAGCACAAGGAATTGTTGCGGGAATTAATGCCGTGCGCTTTGTTCGTGGGGAAGAAATGGTAGTCTTCCCTCGGGAAGGCAGCTATCTGGGAACCTTAATTGATGATTTATGTACGAAAGATTTAAGAGAACCCTATCGGATGTTAACCAGTCGCTCGGAATATCGTCTGATTTTACGCTCAGATAATGCGGATCAACGGTTAACGCCCCTCGGACGAGAAATTGGTCTCATTGACGATCGCCGGTGGGAACTTTATCAACAAAAACAAGCCAATATTACCGCAGAAAAAGAACGTCTCCATAGCACTCGCGTGAAAGGACATGAGGAAATTGGACAACAAATTGCAGCGGATACCGGACAAAAAATTAAGAGTTCGGCAACGCTAGCAGAATTATTGCGTCGTCCAGGTTTCCATTACGCCAACTTGGAATATTATGGCTTGGGTAATTCCCAATTGCATCGGGTCGAAAAAGAAGGGGCAGAAATTGATATTAAATACTCCGGATATATCCAACGGCAACAAAATCAAATTGATCAAGTTACAAAACAAACCAATCGTCCGCTACCAGCAGATTTAGACTATATGAGTATTGATACGTTATCTATGGAAGCGCGGGAAAAACTGGCAAAAGTCAAACCGTTAACCATTGGTCAAGCGGGTCGTATTGGTGGCGTAAACCCAGCCGATGTTAATGCTTTGTTGGTGCATTTGGAGTTGAGAAATCGCAAACTGGTTGAAAATTAATCAAAGTAAATTCTGATACGTTCAACAACACAGATCAGGTGACATGGCAGGAGTTTTAATTGCTTTATTTTGATCAGTTATTCGTTATAAAACGGAAACCCTTACTCAATCAGGTTTTAAGCCTCTTAATTCTTGGAAAAAGTGCATGGGAATTGAATGATCAAGGCAGAAAACGTTGCACCTTCCAAGAAAATGTCTGGCTTTTCCTACTTTCCTTCTTCAGTATTGCCTGGGGCAAATTGACTTTTGCCTAGCTAAACCGATAATTAGACTTTTTCAGCAAGCCCTATATAGATTAACCGGTCAGTCAGATTGCTCGATTTGCTATGATTGCAATGGCTAATAATCAAGAGACAACGATGAGTGAAACTGATTTAAAAGTTCCAGAGAATATAACATTTGAAAACGCGATCGCGCTTAGCCAAGACTTAATCATAAAACTGGAAAATGAAGCAATTAACGCCACACAACTCCAGTCTTTGATTAAGGATTTAGTGGCTACTTCTAACGGCGCACGGGGCTTTTTTGTTAGTTATCTCACCGCCAATTCTCCGGTTGCGGATCAGCCTTCAAAAGCAATTTTAGAGGGCTTAAAAAGTGCTCCTGAAATTGTTAGTGAATTACTGGTGAAAAACATCGCGATGTCCACTGCAATGGCAATTACCCATCGTCGTCAAGATCATGAAAGTATGGCACAAGGATCGGATCGGGTGCAACAACGCAGTATTCATTTAAGCCAACAACTGAATAACAAGTTATTACAGGAAAAAGCCCAACAAATGCGAGAGAGTGCGCTGACGGGAAAAGGAGAAGCAGAAGTCGCCTTTTTTCAACGCTGGGGCTACGATCAAGAACAACGCAGCGCGATCGCGCAAACCTTAGCATCTGTCCTCAAGAATTAGCACCAAACCGCTTAGAAATCTGACGAATAATCCCATTACTAATCGCCCCCAACATTAAAATCCCAATTGCGGGGGTAAACACAGGTTCCCAAAGTTTATACCATAAATCCAAGCCTAGGGGAATCTCTGCGGAACGTCCCAGCAGCGCGATCGCGAACCAAAAGAAACTCCCCAGCACCAGAAATAAATCGAACATTAAAATCCGATCCAGCCACTGTAAAAATTTATCCTTCATAAAACTCCTGAATTATTAAAAATTAGTGGATCGTTAATCAATCCTCACTAGCCTCGACTCTTATTTTATCCTATGGTTGAGATAATAATTAATAACGCAGTAATCGACAAGTAAAAGTAAAAATGAGTTCCCGCCGTTCTAAAAAGCCGATTTCTTTACAGAAGAAAAAACGATATTGCTCTGAGAAAAATAGCATTTTTCGTTTAATTTTAGGTTTTGGTATCATAATGGCGTTTTTGTTCCGTGAAGACTTGTTATCATTATCTCCCAAACCAGACTTCTTATTCAATTTATCACAACCTAACACAAAATTGAACTCTTCTGAAATTAAAATAGGAAAAACTTATCCTCTGACCTCTCAAGAACTCAACAATATTGATCAAAAATCGTTCGCTTTAAACTATCAAGGGAATTCAGTGCAAGAATTGGCTAATATCTTATCCTCATTAGTAACAACAGAAGCAGAAAAAGCGAGAATTATCTATGCTTGGATTACTGACAACATTGCTTATGATGTTGAGATGCTGGAAAAAGATATTTATTGGACTGATGTGACTGCCAAGACAGTATTAAAAAAACGCCAAACTGTTTGTTCTGGTTATTCTAACTTATATCAAGCGTTAGCCAAAGCCATGGGATTAGATGTGGTTATTATTGAGGGAACAGCAACGGGAGCGAGTTATGTTGTTGGAGATAGCAATATTAATCATGCCTGGAATGCAGTCAAAATTGATGACCAATGGTATTTATTAGATACAACTTGGGGAGCGGGAACCGTTCAACAAAATCAATTTCGTCAACAATTTAATCCTTATTATTTTGCGACTCCCCCTGAACAACTCATTTTTTCTCATTTCCCAGCTAACGTCAATTGGCAACTTCTTGAACAACCTTATACGATGGAAGATTTCCAAGAGTTTCCCACTGTCTCTCCAGACTTTTTCAAAAAACAAATCAACTTTATGTCTCATGAAACGAAAGTGATTATGATGGAAACTCCTACAAAAATTTTATTATCTGTTCCTCAGGATATGATAGTAACAACTCGTCTTAAAAAGAATCAGCAAGTTTTACCTGATTACTATAGCTTAGTACAGAAACAAGAAGAAACAGTAACTATAAAAACTGCTTTTCCACAGTTAGGAAAATACAAGTTAGAAGTTTTTGCAGATTCACCACAATCCCAAAACTATCCTCATATTCTCACGTATAATATCAAAGCAAATTATACTAGCTCTCCTTTCCCGAAAACCTATCCTATTTTTCAAGATAATACAGGATATTTATATACGCCTCTGAACTATCAGTTACCTAAAAATCAAAGGGTTAACTTTAAGCTAAAAATTCAAAATGCAACAGATATTCAAATAATCAATACAGCGACCAATCAATGGACTCAATTGACTCGGTTTGATCAGTTATTTATAGGAACAGCAAAGGTGGGAAACTCGCCGATGAAAGTAGTTGCTCAATTCCCGGGAGACCGTCGATATTGGACATTACTAGAATACAATTAGCTTCCTTGACCAATAGAATGAATTTTCAAAAAATTAGTCCCCTTAGCTCGCTGCACAGGAGATCCCCCTAAAATTAATATTTTATCTCCAGGAATCACTAAGTTTCGCTCTAATAAACAAGTCTCCATTTCCTTAATTAAAGGTTCTAAGCCTTCCTCTTGAGGTTGTAATAGCAAAGGTTTTACCCCCCAAATTAGATTTAAGCGATGATAGACTTCTAATGTGGGTGTAAAAGCAACAATGGGGGCTTTCGGACGTTCATCAGATGCAATCCGCGCCGTATATCCTGTCGTAGTAAAAGAGGCAATACAACGTAAATCCATCATCTTATCAATGGTATTCAACGCTTCACTTAAAGCATGAGTTTCTGTATTGTCAGCAGGGGGATGATCTGTAAATTGAGTCTCTGATTCCACTTCTTCTGCAATGCGTGCCATGATTTCCACTGCTTGGACAGGATATTTCCCCACCGCAGATTCTCCTGATAACATGACGGCATCTGTCCCATCAATAATGGCATTGGCGACATCAGAGGCTTCCGCGCGAGTTGGGCGTGGCGAATGAATCATACTTTCTAACATTTGCGTTGCAGTAATCACTGGAATGCCTTTGCGATTGCAGGTTTGAATGATTTTCTTTTGCAATAAGGGAACTTTTTCTGGGCGAATTTCAACCCCTAAATCTCCTCGTGCCACCATTAACCCATCACACGCATCAACTAAAGCATCCAAGTGTTCCACAGCTTGCGGTTTTTCAATTTTAGCAATGACTGGAATTGGGGCTTCCCGAGAACGCAAAAATCCTTTCAGGTGATGGATATCTTCGACACCACGGACAAAACTTAAACAAACCCAGTCGATACCTTGTTTAATACCAAATTCTAAATCTTGTTGATCTTTAACGGTGAGCGAAGGCAAACTTAAGTTTAAGTTGGGAAAATTAACCCCTTTGCGGTTTTTAAGCACGCCCCCAGTAATGACCCGACACTGCACTTGCGAATTTTGAATGGCTTCTACTTTTAATTCTAAAAGTCCATCATCCAATAACACTTGCGCTCCCGGACGGGCTTCTTCTGCCAGATGGGGATAGTCAATGGGAATGACATCTGGGGTATCGCTGGTTTCAAGATTGGGGGTAAGCATAACCGTCTCTCCCGCACTTAGTATCACTTCCCCTTGCGCGAGCCATCCCACTCGGATTTTGGGACCTTGTAAGTCTTGGAGGAGGGTAATGGGGGTATCGAGTTCTTTTGAGATATGTCTGATGCGTTCAATAATAACGGCGTGATCATCGTAGCTGCCGTGAGAGAAATTTAAGCGGGCGACACTCATTCCAGCTTGAATCAGTTGTCGAATCACCGTTTCCGACTGGCTCGCTGGACCAATTGTCGCTACTATTTTCGTGCGGTGAGGAAAGGAATTAATAGACATAGCACTCCTTTTTTACCAATAATTAATCCGAGTGAGCAAAAGCAAATTGTCAACTGGGGAGAAATTACATTGATCCATGAATCATTTTCATATCCAAAAAATGACAAACAGCCCGTTAAAATTATACAACATATTGAGAGAAAGTTTGAGCTTTTATAAAATTCTTAAAAAAGCAACTTTAAGGGATTTCTGAAATCAGATTAATTGAAAGATTTATCAAAAAATAATAAGAAATGAAGGAATACTTCGACAAAATTAATAGAATAAAAATATAAGAAAAGGAGGGGAAAGAGAATGGTTAATATCTTGTCAAAAAATGTGGAAGATGTGAGGAAAGAAACAGCCCTTGTCCTTTGGTACGAACAAGTTAATAATCAAGATGTGGGAATTGTTGGTGGGAAAAATGCTTCTTTAGGAGAAATGATCCAACAATTAAAAACCAAAGGTGTTAATGTTCCGGATGGGTTTGCCACCACTGCCAATGCGTTCCGTCACTTCATTGCAAATGCAGGAATTGAAGAGAAACTGCGAGAATTGTTTTCTCGGATGGATATTAATGATGTCAGTAGTTTACAGAAAACGGGGAAAAAGGCGCGATCGCTGATTTTGCATACCCCATTTCCCGAAAATTTAAAGGTTGCGATTACCGAAGCCTATCAAGATCTGTGCAATCGTTATGGAGAAGAAACGGATGTCGCTGTACGTTCCAGTGCGACAGCGGAAGATTTACCAGAAGCTAGTTTTGCGGGACAACAAGAAACCTATCTCAATATTCATGGGGAAAAAGCCGTCTTAGAAGCCTGTCATAAATGCTTTGCTTCTTTATTTACTAACCGAGCGATTTCTTATCGGGAAAATCATGGCTTTGATCACTTGGCTGTTGCTCTGTCAGTAGGCGTACAGAAAATGGTACGTTCTGACTTAGCTAGTGCGGGGGTGATGTTCTCCATTGACACAGAAACGGGATTTAAAAATGCTGCCTTGGTAACTGCAGCTTATGGGTTAGGAGAAAATGTGGTTCAAGGATCAGTGAATCCGGATGAGTATCTGGTCTTTAAACCAACGCTAAAAGAAGGCTATCAACCGATTTTAGAAAAACGCCTGGGAACGAAAGGCATGAAGATGGTCTATGATCTCGAAGGATCGAAACAGACTCGTAATGTTGTCGTTCCACCGCGCGATCGCGCTCAGTTTTGCCTCACCGATGAAGAAGTTTTACAGTTGACGCGCTGGACAATTGCAATTGAAGATCACTATTCCAACTTACGGGGAAAAAGTACCCCGATGGATATTGAATGGGCAAAAGATGGGATGACTGGTGAACTCTTTATTGTCCAAGCTCGTCCGGAAACGGTACAATCCCAAAAAGCGGGTAATCTTCTCGAAACCTATCACCTGCAAGACCACAGCACGGTTTTAGCCACCGGACGGAGTGTGGGTGCAAGTATCGGACAAGGAAAAGCACGAGTGATTGTCAATGTGAAAAACTTGGATCGCTTCAAACCTGGAGAGGTGTTAGTCACGAAACGAACCGATCCCGACTGGGAACCGATTATGAAACAAGCCAGCGCGATCGTCACAGATCAAGGGGGACGCACTTGTCATGCAGCAATTATTGCCCGAGAAATGGGAATTCCTGCGATTGTGGGTTGTGGTGATGCAACACAAGTGATTGCTTCCGGACAAGAGGTAACCGTCTGTTGTAGTGAAGGAGAAGAAGGAAAAGTGTATGAAGGCTTACTTCCCTTTGATGTGGAACAAGTCACCTTAGATGATTTACCGCAAACCCGTACCCAAATCTTAATGAATATTGGCAACCCCAATCAAGTCTTTTCTCTCGCCAATATTCCTGCTGATGGAGTCGGTTTAGCCCGTTTAGAGTTCATCATTACCAATCATATTAAAGTCCATCCGTTAGCGTTACTCCACTTTGATCAACTCCAAGATGAACGAGTTCAAGATCAAATTGCAGAGATTACCGCAGACTACGATTACAAACCGGATTTCTTTGTAGATCAACTCGCCCGTGGGGTGGGGATGATTAGTGCAGCCTTTTATCCCAAACCCGTCATTGTGCGGATGTCTGACTTCAAAACTAACGAATACGCGAACCTCATTGGCGGTCAGCAATTTGAACCCAAAGAAGAAAACCCGATGTTAGGCTGGCGGGGTGCATCCCGTTACTATGATCCCAATTATCGTGAAGCCTTTGCTTTGGAATGTCGCGCTTTGAAAAAAGTCCGAGATGAAATGGGCTTAACAAACCTGATTCCGATGATTCCCTTCTGTCGCACCCCAGAGGAAGGACGAAAAGTGATTGCGGAAATGGCAAAACATGGCTTAGAACGAGGGGTTAACGGTTTAGAAGTCTATGTCATGTGTGAGTTACCGAGTAATGTCATTCTCGCCGATGAATTTAGTGATGTCTTTGATGGCTTCTCCATTGGATCCAATGATTTAACCCAGTTAACCTTGGGGTTAGATCGAGACTCTGCATTAGTCGCCCATCTATTTGATGAACGGAATGAAGCGGTGAAACGAATGGTAAAACTTGCCATTGAAACAGCGAAGAAAAACGGTCGTAAGATTGGTATCTGTGGTCAAGCACCCAGCGATTATCCCGAGTTTGCCCAATTTTTAGTGGAAGCGGGAATTGATTCGATGAGTTTAAACCCAGATTCGGTTTTGAAAACGATTTTGAGTATTGCGGAGGTGGAAAATCAAGTGTAGGGGTCTAATGCCACTCCTATCAAAAAATGCGCGACATAGGCATAAACAAGAAAAACTCACCGATTTGTTACTTCAATCGGTGAGTTTATTAATATTAATCAGCGATCTGATTAAATAAGAGACAACTTAATTTTCGTCGTCAACTGTATCGGAAAATTCATCTTCTGCAAGCTGATAATTTCGGGCTGTTTGATCATCCACTAAATCACCATTGCTTTGAATTTCAGCAATATCGGGGGGTACAGGATAAATACTATTTTGCGTTGGGTTCGGTTCTTCTTCGATAACAGAACGTCCTAAAGATTCCTCATGGACACTAAACCCAGTTCCTGCAGGAATCAAACGTCCAATAATCACATTTTCTTTCAAGCCTCGTAGCCAATCCGATTTCCCTTCAATGGCAGCTTCCGTTAAAACTCGGGTGGTTTCTTGGAAACTCGCTGCACTAATAAAGCTATCGGTATTCAAAGAGGCTTTCGTGATTCCTAACAGATTCGGCTTATACTCTACAGGTGCACCACCGATAATATACATGGTTTCATTATCCTTGTGGACATCCCGCAACTCAGCCAGTTCTCCGGGTAAGCGAATCGTATCCCCGCCATCTTCAACTTTCACCTTAGAAGTCATCTGACGGACAATGACCTCAATATGTTTGTCGGAAATATCAATGCCTTGCGATTGATAAACGCCCTGTACTTCATCTACAAGGAACTGTTGGACTTTTTGCAGACTAATTAATGCTGCTTCGTACATTCCTTGTTCTTCTAAATAATAGTCAAAGAAGACTTCTAGAATTTCATGAGGATTTGCTGGACCATCAGTCAACGGGGTTCCCACATCAACCCATTGTCCATCTGTAACCAGCATACTTTGTCCAGCCCCAATGGGATAATCACTAATGACCCCATCCGCTTCAATGATTTTCACATCAACGGTTTCATCATCTTTATATTCCACTTGCGCTGTCCCAGCCCGATGGGCTAAGATAGACGCTTCTCGTGGTTTTCGGGCTTCTAATAGTTCCTCAATCCGTGGTAGCCCTTGTACAATATCCCCTGTTTTCGACCGTTCGTAAATCAAGAGGACAAGGTTATCACCCCGTTGGACAAGACTACCATTTTCCACATGGAGCACCGCACCGTTAGACACACGATAGGGACGAGCGTTCCGTAAAATAATCGCATCATCTTTGATTGCAATTACTTTTCCGGATTCAGGAGCAACCACATCTCCAGCAAGAGTATGATTAGCGACCACTAAATCCCCTTCTTCAACTTGAGGAGCTTCTGTAATCGGAATTGTCGTTTTATCCGCTTCTCGCACCACTAAAATCCGACGAATAGCTTCGGCGCCTTCGCGAATCCCACGCACTTCTCCCGCTTCTCGACACTGAATCTCAGTTCGAGCAACCACTTCACCGGGAGGGATTTCCTGTCCATCCTCAACTAAAATCCGAGTCTGAGGGCTACCACTGAAAGAATCCCCTTCATTTTCCCGACGAATGGCAAGAGATTCTAAAATCACCATTTGCAAGACATAGGTATCTTCTTCGTCTTCGCGCTCGGGTAACTCAATGTCAACACTAATCGGTAGGGCATCTTTATTCTCTGTGGTGTCCTCGTCTTCGATATTTAACACCAGTTGAGTGCGCATTAATTCTAAGCCATTGACAGACTTCACCCGTTCGCCATCTTTATAGAACAGACGTTGTGAGGCGCGGAGTTCAATTTGCACATTTCCCGACTCATTAATCGAGGTTTGGGAGGGAATATCCGGTTCATCCGGAATGGTATATTCAACCACTGGACGCAGAAGCACTGCATTGCCTTCTGGGGTTTCAACATACTGGACATAACGTAATTCATCAGCGGTTAAGCCAGGAATAATCTCTTCTCCGGGGTGTACCAATTGGTCGGTTCCACAGGTCGGTTCTTGATCGCTGAGATGAATGTCTCCCGATTTGATGACAATTTCTCGGAGGATGTCATTTTTCTGCACCACTTCCACAACACCGGAAGATTGACAATACATATTTTCGACAATTTCAGCGCCGGCTTCTACATATTCCCCATCTTCAACTCGGAGTAAGCCAATGTCTTTATTAATTTCGTGACATTCTTCTGGAATCCAGAGGAGCGTTCCCCCTTGGGTGACTTCATAACCATTTTTTGCTTTGCCCCGCTTTTCCACTTCTACGCCAGCATATTTAACAATACCACCAGTCTCAGTGTGATAAGTGTCATCCATTAATTCGGCAATCACATCCCCATGGCGCACTTTACTGCCAGGAGTTGTTTTGAGGGCAAAACGCTGGTTATTTGCTGAGTAGATAACGTATTGTTCCCCACTACCAATGCTGGAACGGCGAATTTGCGCTTGATCCAGTTGGACAGAAGCTGTAATAATTTCAATTTCTCGTTTTCCACTACCAAGACGAACGACCCCACCTTTACTGGTGACGAGTTTTGTTTCGGCGAGGATATCTCCTGGTTGCACTTGAGAACCGTTTTTGACCACCGGTTCTGCACCCGGTAATAAGTTATAGACTTCTCCTGAAAGCACCCAAAGTAAACCACCGCGTTGCGCAGTACGGGTCATGTTCCCTTGGCGATCTGTTTTTTCTTCAGGAATCAGATCTTGGAATTCCACTTCACCCGCTAAATCGGAAGAAACGTCTTTCGTCGCTTTTTCCGTAGAGCGTTTTTTGGGCGTAGCAACTTCTACAATCAGTTGTCCGGCTTGTACTGTTTCGCCATTATTGACCATGAGCAGAGAACCAGGCGTAACCGGAATCGTTTTCTCTTCTCCATCCGCTAACTTCACAGAAATTTCACCCGAAACTTCTACTTGTTCGCGCTCTTCACCATGACGAGTTCGGACTTTGCGAGTCCGTAGTTTTTTAGGAACAATAACACTTCCTTCTCCTGGAGACATCACTTGTTGAGCAATATCGCCCGTGAAAACACCACCGGTGTGGAAAGTCCGCATGGTTAACTGCGTTCCCGGTTCACCAATGGATTGCGCAGCAATAATCCCAACTGCTTCTCCTTTATCCACAGGGCGACCATGAGCCAAACTCCAGCCGTAACAGCACTGACAAACCGATCGCGCTGCTTCACAAGTCAAGGGCGACCGCACTTTCACTTCTTTAACCGCTGCTGCAATTTTTTCGGCTAACGGCTCATCAATGTGTCTTGCTGTCGTTTTGTACTCGCCTGTTGCTGAGTCTTTAACCGGCTTTCCGTTGTGATCGTAAACATATTCACGACCGGAAGCAATGACTTCTCCTGTTTCAGGGTCAACAACATCTTCGGCGAGGGTACGACCAAACAGACGATCTGAAAGGGGAATTAAGGTTCGTTCCCCATCGGTCATACTCGTTAAAGTAATCCCGCGTTGGGTCCCACAGTCTTCTTCTCGGACAATCACATCTTGGGAGACATCTACCAGACGACGGGTTAAATACCCAGAGTCAGCAGTACGAAGGGCAGTATCGACTAACCCTTTCCGTGCGCCATAAGAAGAAATAATATATTCAGTAACGGTTAAGCCTTCTCGGAAGTTGGTCTTAATCGGGAGGTCAATAATTTCCCCTTGCGGATCTGCCATTAGACCCCGCATTCCCACCAACTGGCGCACCTGAGATAAGTTTCCTCTTGCCCCAGATTGAGACATCATATAAACGGAGTTCAGGGGGTCTGTGGCTTGGAAATTGCGCACCACTTCATCCTTCAGGGCTTCCGACGTGACGTTCCACGTATCAATTACTTTTTGGAAACGTTCTACCTCAGTAATTTTTCCGATGCGATACCGTTCTTCAGTATCCGCGATCGTATTTTCTGCTGATTCCAGCATTTCCCGTTTACTGGGAGGAACTTGTAAATCTTCCACACTGATGGAAACGCCAGCTTGAGTGGCGTAACGGAATCCCATATTTTTTAGTTCATCCGCCATTGCTGAACAGCTGGCACTCCCATAGTTAATGAAAGCCCAATGGATCAGTTTTTTAAGTTGCTTTTTATCAACAACTTGATTCCAGAAGATTTTTTGGGGTTGGTTATTACTCATGATTCAATGTAATGGAGACGGGACAATGGGCAAGGAGGGATTTCTACCGGTTCATTTTAGGCATTCACCAAAGAACTCCCTAATAAAGCATCCTGAATCGTTTTGTTGTAGATAATGCGACCGGGCGTAGTACGGACATATTGGCTAATGATTTCACCATCTACGCTTTCTTTCACCCGTCGATTGGGATAGAGTTTAATTACGCTGCCATCTTCACGCTTTTCTTCTTCTACTGGATCAGCTTCTGCGGGATCTTTCACTTCACCGTCAAATCGCACCCAAATATAAGCATGAAGATTTAAGTAACCCTGTTCATAGGCGCGTAAGGCATCTTCTAAACTGGCGTAATAGCGTTTATCTTGAGCTTCCACGGTTGGGTTGTCAGCAGTGAGATAGTAACAGCCCAGAACCATATCTTGAGAAGGCGCAACAATGGGTTTTCCGGTTGCAGGGGAGAGGATGTTGTGACTTGCTAACATCAACAACCGCGCTTCTGATTGTGATTCAAGAGAGAGAGGGACGTGAACTGCCATTTGGTCACCATCAAAGTCGGCGTTAAAGGCAGGACAAACGAGCGGGTGTAATTGAATGGCCCGTCCTTCCACTAAAATCGGT
>JAVLCL010000560.1:0-1972 GCA_031580825.1 Halothece sp. Uz-M2-17 | reverse complement strand
TTAATCAGTGATTAGTTAGGGTTTGCTCAATTAAGCTGGAAGTTCAGTAAACCCTAATTAACTGGAACAAAATCATAACCAGTACCGGATCGAGAGGGATTTGCCGGTTGCACTTCCACCATGATTAAACGTCCATCGCGATCGCCGGAGGGAAGAAATTTAATCGGTTGGAGGACACCCTCCGCAGAAAAACCGTTACTGGAAAGGGCATTTTGTACCCCTTCCCGAGTAGGATTTTGTTCTAGGGCTTGCGCGATCGCGCTCATGGCTTCATACGCCATCACGGTCGCCCAATTCACATCCCCACCCCACAGTTGCCGAGAGGTTTGCACAAATTCTTGACTGCCTGGCTGTTGAATATGCCAAGGAATGGGGAGAGCCATACCCACTGCATCCTCTCCCCCGACTTGTAAAGTTTTGATACCATATAAATTCCCAATATCCCCAATTAAAGGCAGATTGCGATTATTTACATTGATGACTTGTAACGCGCGATCGATATTGGGAGAAGGAATCAGGATAATGGCTTCAGCACCCTGATTTTGAGCAGCTTTCAGTTGTTCTCCGACTAAAATTCCACCTTGACTGAGATCAAATTCGGCAACCGTACGTCCCCCGCGAGTGGCAAGAGAGGTTTTCACCTCTTGACGTAAAGATAAGCTATAACTGCTTCTAGAATCATAAAAAATAGCAACCTGCTGCACTTGTAACTCATTGAGGGCGTAATCAGCCATCGTTGCGCCCACAACAAAGTTACTGGGAATAGTACGAAAGATATAATCTCCTGCTTGTGAAATTTTGGTACTGGTGCTGACGGGATTCACTAATACCAGTTGATTTTTTTCGTAAATGGGAGTAACCGCAAGGGTTGTACCACTACTCCAATGTCCCGTTACTGCTAGAATCTCGGGTCGATTCGCTAATTCTTGAGCGACTTTCATCGCAATGTCCGGATTATCATCATCATCAGCAATGACCAATCTCAGGGGGGTGCCATTAATTCCGCCCGCTTGATTAATTTCTTGTTGCGCTTGAGCATAACCCCGTAGCATTTCCAAGGCAAAGTAAACCGTCTCCTCATCAACGGGAACAGTTACTGCTATTTCAAACGCAGATTGTTCGCCAATGCGAGCATTGTTTAAATAAATTAGCGTTTCTGGGGAATTGCGGTTTTCTTTTAAGGCTGCTTCAAACTGCTGCACTGCTTCGGGATAATTTTTTGCTGCAAGTGCATCTATCCCTCGTTTTTTATAGTCTAAAAAAGTCTGATTTTGGATAATCGAATCAATTAAAAGTTTATCTCCTGTGCTGAAATGATTACTGAGTGAAGAATCTTCGGTCGGTGTGGTTGGTTTAGTTTCCCTCGCTGTAGAGTTATTATTAAGCGATTCTGATTCTGTGGGAGTGATGGTCGGCTCTGAGGGCTGACGAAACATTCTCAATGCTTGATAGCCCCCGAACCCAACAATGAACAAAATAATTAAATAAACAACAGGTGGCGGTCCTTTTTTTGAAGTCATGATCGGAGTCTCAATTGCAACCATTGATATTTTATTCCCTTTGCTAACGGGGGAATACAGGTCATTTCCCCCATTGCCCTACTGTTGAATATTAATTAATGGGAACAAAATCATAGCCTGTGCCAGATCGAGAGGGATTTGCCGGTTGGACTTCCACCATCATTAAACGTCCATCGCGATCGCCGGACGGAAGAAACTTCACCGGTTGCACCACACCCTGCGCAGAAAACCCGCTACTAGAAAGGGCATTTTGTATTCCTTCCCGAGAGGGATTTTGTTCAATGGCTTGCGCGATCGCGTTCATGGCATCATACGCCATCACTGTTGCCCAATTCACATCAGCCCCCCAGAGTTGCCGAGACTTTTCGACAAATGCCTGACTCCCCGGCTTTTGAATATGCCAAGGAATTGGAATTGCCATTCCCACTGCATCCTCTCCTCCCACTTGCAAG
>JAVLCL010000558.1:0-1985 GCA_031580825.1 Halothece sp. Uz-M2-17 | reverse complement strand
TCAGTAATTGTGAAGAAACTTGCTGCCGATAGTCTTGGCTAAAATCTCGATAACCAGAAGGAGAGACTAAAAATAACCCTTGAAATAATTGGGGATGTTGAATGGCTAAACGAATGGTTAATGCTGCCGTTAGGGAAGAGGCAACCACCCAAGCGGGTGTTACAGCCACTGTTTCTAATAGGGTTTGGAGAATACTTAAATAATCGTCAGGGGAATACCGAATTTGGGGATGATGGGAGTCGCCCCAACCGATGAGATCCGGTGCAATTACCTGATGGGTGGTGGCAAAACTGGGATAGACTTGCGACCATTCATAAGCCGAAGATCCTCCCCCTAAACTATGAAGAAAGACGAGAGAATTAGGCTTTGTAGAAGTTTGGGGATAAAAGGTTGGATCAGGGACAGAATAAACCATCTGTCCGAATTTTGTGTCGAGGGTACGTTGCTGAAAGCCAACAGGTTGATATTGTCGCATAGCGCAAAAACTGAATCACCGGAAATGAATAGGATTAGTTTAGCGCGAGGGGAGTTTTTGCCGTAACTGAGAAAGTTTTTCTCTCACTGATTCATGACTATATTCATCATCAGGATGGGCGGGCTGACCAGGTTTTTGAAAAGAAGGACGTTCTTGATACATTTGTCCCCATTGCAGATCCGTTTGTCGCACCATTTCATAAAATAACCCTTGATTGTTCAAGAGTTTCTCAATGACTTTCTCTAAAGCGGTTAAGGGAGAGTCTAGGTGCTGACTAATCACAGCATCTGATTTGATCCAACGTTTTAAAACCGCTTGTAAGGCACCGGAAGCATCAGGGAGATAATGATCAATAAATAAATTGATTTCTGTTGTTACTTGCACCAGTTTTGGAACCGGAGATTCTCCCTTTAAAAAATTAGATCCTTCCCGCGCGATCGCGCTGGCTAGAGAATACCGTTGTTCTGATAAGATCTCTCTTTGGAGAGCCTTTTCTCGCGCTTGTTTCTCATTCTCTTCGGCACTCATAAGCTCTACTTCAATGACGCAGCTTTAGCGATGACAATCCCTGTTCTAACCAGTGGGTCATTGCGCGATCGGTCTTACAATACCCCTTTAGAACTGGGAATTTGATCATAGCGACGAGGATCAAGTTCTACGGCACCGCGACACGCCCTTGCAAACGCCTTAAATGTCGCTTCAATAATATGGTGAGAGTTAATCCCATCTAGTTGCCGAATATGGAGAGTTATTTGGCTATGATTAACCACAGCGACAAAAAATTCTCTCACTAATTGAGTGTCATATGTCCCCACCCGTTGCGTGGGAATCTCTAAACCATAGCTGAGATGAGGTCGTCCTGAAAAATCAAGAGCAACTTGAATTAAGGCTTCATCCAGAGGGGCGATAAAATGACCAAAACGGTGAATCCCTTTGCGATCGGATAAGGCTTGAGCAAACGCTTGACCGAGAGTAATCCCCACATCTTCATTCGTATGATGATCATCAATTTCAATGTCTCCGGTCGCTTTCACCTCTAAATCAAATAAGCCATGAGACGCAAGTTGATGAATCATGTGGTCGAGAAAGGGAATGCCAGTCTGGGAATCACACTTCCCTTCTCCATCTAAGTTGAGAGTAACAGTGACATCGGTTTCTCCTGTTGTTCGAGAAACAGACGCTGTACGGGGTGTTAATGACGAGTTAGAAACCGGACGTTCAGAAAGTTGCATTTTTGTGATTGGTTATTTGTGATTGGTTATTTGTTCTTAGTTTTTAGGTAACGGGTCACTGGTCACTGATTTTGCATTCGAGTGAGGACACTTCCTAATCCCAGAAAACGCTCACAGTTTACCGTTGCCTATTGCCTAGCGCTATAACTACATCCCCATGATGTTATATCCAGAATCAACGTATAACACCTGTCCGGTAATGCCACTAGCGAGATCGCTACATAAGAAAGTCGCTGCGTTTCCGACTTCAGTTTGAGTAACGGTTCGTTTTAAGGGCG
>JAVLCL010000034.1:0-13612 GCA_031580825.1 Halothece sp. Uz-M2-17 | reverse complement strand
TTGTTTTCTTCTCTCCTCGATTAATCTGTAGTCAAGATTGATCAATCAATTTGATCTTTCTCCCTCAAGCCCATTAGAAATACGATATGTTAAGTTATGGGTAACCTTAAGAAATATTACGATTATTTCCTTGTTATGATGAAGGAATACCCAAAATTCTTTTTCTAGTCTGCTTTCTATAATCTATCCCCGCAAATACCGTGACTATTTCAACTGATTCTTCTCAAAAAAGTGCAGCAATCGAGCAAGCCGAAATCACAGGTAGTATCAATCGACAAATGATTGCAATCCTTGATTTCGGTTCTCAATACTCGGAACTGATTGCTCGACGAATTCGTGAAACCCAAGTTTATTCAGAAGTTTTACCCTATCGAACGACTGCTGAACAACTGAAGAAATTAAACCCTCACGGTATTATTCTTTCTGGTGGTCCGAGTTCAGTTTATGACGAGGGTGCGCCAAAAGTTGACCCAAACATTTGGGATTTAGACATTCCTGTAATTGGTGTCTGTTACGGAATGCAAGTGATGGTAAAACAGTTGGGGGGCGTGGTCGAACGAGCAAAACACGCTGAATATGGAAAAGCGTCTCTTCACATTGATGAAGAAGAAATTTTGTTTCCTGGAGTTGAAGATGGGGCAACCATGTGGATGAGTCATGGGGACTCTTGCATTGAACTTCCTCCCGGTTTTCAAGTTTTAGCCCATACGGAAAATACTCCCTGTGCTGCGATCGCGCATCCCGAGAAAAAACTCTACGGGGTTCAATTTCACCCAGAAGTAGTTCATTCTGTCGGTGGGGCGGTTTTGATTCGGAATTTTGTGTATAAAGTTTGTCAATGCGAACCCACTTGGACATCAGAAGCCTTTGTAGAAGAAGCTGTGCGAGAAGTTCGGGCAAAAGTCGGCGATAAACGGGTTTTACTGGCGTTATCCGGTGGGGTGGACTCCTCAACCCTTGCCTTTCTCCTCCATAAAGCAATTGGGGATCAATTGGTTTGTATGTTTATTGACCAAGGGTTTATGCGCAAAGGGGAACCCGAACGATTGCTAGAGATTTTTAAAGATCGCTTCCATATTCCGGTTGAATATGTTAACGCGCGCGATCGGTTTTTAACCCAACTAGAAGGGGTAACTGATCCGGAAGAAAAACGCCGTCGTATTGGTCACGAATTTATTAAAGTCTTTGAAGAAAAATCCCGAGAACTCGGACCATTTGACTATCTCGCCCAAGGAACGCTTTATCCCGATGTCATCGAGTCAGCAGATACCAATGTCGATCCAAAAACAGGGGAACGAGTTGCGGTAAAAATCAAAAGCCATCATAATGTCGGCGGTTTACCGGAAGATTTGCGCTTTAAACTCGTGGAACCATTACGCAAACTCTTCAAAGATGAAGTGCGAAAAGTGGGCTCATCGCTTGGTTTACCCGATGAAATTATTCAACGTCATCCTTTCCCTGGACCGGGTTTAGCAATTCGCATCATTGGAGAAGTCACCGCAGAACGTTTAAACATTCTCCGCGATGCTGATTTTGTGGTTAGAGATGAGATTAAAAAGCAAAATTGCTATCAAGATTTTTGGCAAGCCTTTGCAGTGCTGCTTCCCATCCGAAGCGTTGGCGTAATGGGGGATAAACGCACCTATGCGCACCCTGTTGTATTACGTCTAATTTCCAGTGAAGATGGGATGACGGCTGACTGGTCTCGTGTTCCTTATGACCTCCTCGAAACCATTTCTAATCGCATGGTGAATGAAGTCAAAGGCGTGAATCGTGTTGTTTACGATGTTACGTCTAAGCCCCCAGGTACCATTGAATGGGAATAGTCTTATAGCGCTACGCGCCGAGCAACAGGCAACAGTTTATGATGAAAGGGTTTTAGGGATCAGTAATGTTCTCACCCCAGTTTGTAGTGCTATACCAGCCATAGAATAGAGAGACGTTTCATGGAACATCTCTCTCTATTCCTAAAAATTGTATTCCGATGCAACAATCATCGAACCAATCCCTTCATCACTAAAAATTTCGAGAAGGATAGAGTGAGGAAGCCGTCCATCAATAATATGAGCAGCACGAACGCCTTGCGCGAGAGACCGCACACAACACTGCACTTTCGGAATCATTCCTCCAGCCACAATTCCATCTGCAATCAGTTGTCGGGCTTCTCGGATATCAAGATGTGTAATTAAGGTCGAAGGATCTTGATAATCTTTTAAGAGTCCTGGTGTATCTGTAAGGAGGATTAGTTTTTCTGCATTTAGAGAGGCTGCGATTTCCCCTGCAACCGTATCCGCGTTAATATTATAGGCTTGTCCGGTTTCATCAGAGGCAACCGTAGAAATAACCGGCACATAACCGGCATTAATTAAAGATTCCACTAATTGCGGATTGACCGAACTGACCTCGCCCACAAAGCCAATTCCTTCTTCTCCTCGCGGGCGTGCCGAGATCAGGTTTCCATCCCGTCCACAAATACCGATCGCGCTTCCCCCAGCTTGATTAATCAGAGCCACAATTTCTTTATTCACACGCCCAACTAATACCATTTCCACCACATCCATCGTATCCGCATCCGTCACGCGCAGACCGTTTTTAAACTGCGGTTCAATCCCCAATTTTCCTAACCAGCTGTTAATTTCGGGTCCACCGCCATGAACAACAACAGGGCGCATTCCCACACAAGAAAGAAAGACAATATCCCGAATCACTTGTTCTTTCAAGGCTTTATCTTTCATCGCTGCGCCACCGTATTTAATGACGACAGTTCGTCCCGCAAACTTTTGAATATAAGGGAGAGCTTCACTTAAAATTTGGACGCGGTTGGCTTCTTGTTGATTAATCGGTTCGCGATCGCTGTGCATTTTCCTATCATAAATTTTCCCCCTATAATTTTAGCCCCCACAGGGACACTCATCCTGTGGGGAATGAAGCCAGTTCTCACCGCTTAAGATACCGGAAACAATTGTCTTACTTAGCGTCCGGCGTGTTCTTCCAACAAGGCTTTTGCCCTCGGCTTGTAAATCAAATAAAATAGCGATTCGATATAACGCAACATATCTTCGCGATTTTCTTTCGAGGTAAAGTTCCAGAAACCGTAAATCCGTGCTAAAGACAGCAGTTTGGTAGTGTGAATTTTCCAAGTATAACTAGAGTAAACCCGTTGCATTCCCTTCTGAGAAATTTCTTTCCACAATTCAGGGTTAACATCACATTTTTGAACAAAATCAAGGATTTTTTGAGCCGTTTCTTCTAAATTTGTAGGATTAATATAAAATCCATTCACTTGATCCTGAATAATCTCTAAGGGACCGCCAAACTGGGTGCCAAACGTGGGTAAGCCAGAAATCATGGCTTCTAAAATGGTCAAACCAAAGGCTTCAAATAAAGCGGGTTGCACAAAAACCCCTTCATGATCGGCAATGACGCGATACACCTCTCCAGAATCGCTTTTTGGGAGTCGTACCCCTAACCAACGAATTTTTCCGTGTAGATTGTATTCCTCAATGAGGCGATACATTTTTTCAATTTCTTCTTTTTCCTCGCTATCTGTGGTTTCATGAGTATGCAGTTTGCCCGCAATGAGGATGAGGTTACAGTGTTCTTGTAGTTGCGGAGACCGTCCAAAACATTCCACTAACCCAGTTAAGTTTTTAATGCGGTCTAAACGCGCCATGGAGAACAAGGGACGTTTTTTGGGATTATCTAGCTTGCCAAAAACTTGCGACTCATCTTCTTTATAAAAAAGTAAGTCTTCAACTTGTTCTGCGCGATTGGGAATGCGGTCTTCTTGTTGCGTATAAGGGAAGTAAATATTTTCATTTACACCTGGGGGAACGACATTAAACTTCGGTGAAAACAGTTCAATCCCATTTACCACATGATATAAATCTGGCATAGTGAAGTTCTGATAAGACTCATATTGTCCCACGCTGTCAGGTCGTCCTACAATTTCTTGATAGGTACTGCTAATAATACACTGAGCAGCATTCATGGCAATTAAATCCGCCGTAAATTGAATCGAAAAATGATAATTGTTTTCTAAGTCTTGCCAATACAAGTTACTAAACAAGTATTTTGATTTTTCTAAAGCATGGGCAACATTAAATTGAGTCACATTAAGGCGACGGGCTAAGAGAAACGCCACTAAATTCCCGTCAGAATAGTTGCCAATAATAAGATCCGGTTTTCCTTCTAATTCTGCACAAATTTCGGTTTCCGCATCAATGGCATAGGTTTCTAGATAGGGCCAAATTTCAAACCGAGAAATCCAATCTTGTGTCACTTCCGGATTATATTCTCGGAAGGGAACCCGCAAAATCCAAGCATTTTCTGTTCCATACACTTTTTCTAAACGTTCATTACAACGGGTTCCATCATTATTGGGAATCAGACGAGAAAGGATAATAACTTTTGGTTTCACCCCTAAGTTTTTTAATCCCGCTAACTCAATATCTTCTTCCAGTTGTTTTTCTAAACTGCGGGCTTGGTCTAACACATACACCACTTGACCGCCTGTATCCGGTCGCCCTAGTACGCCTTCTTGTCCAAACCAACCATGAACTGAGACTAAAACAATCTTGAAGATCATGGGAATGCGGGAAAGGAAGGCTTCTAAACCTTGGTTATCTGGAGAGTCGATCAGTTCATCCAGAATATTCAGACTTTCCTGAATGCGTCCGGCGGTATTTCCCCAACCGGGTTCAAAGCCCAGATCTTGTAAATCAAAGCGAAAGTCTTCATAGGGTTTATCGGGGGGGAGATCACCCACAAATTCAAGGGCGCGTTTCACTTGTGTAGAAAGTTGCTGTTGATTTTGAATCCGTCCATTAATCAGGAGAGGAACGCCATTATAACTATGGAGACTGAGGAAGTTATAAACCGCTGTTAGCCATTGATTGGGATCTTGGAATAGCTTGCTGGACATATAGCGGTTGAGGAAGTCCACACCACGACCAATATTTTTAGAATCTTTAATAATAGGAGAGTAATCATAGAAGGGTTGAAAGTCAATTTCAAAAACATCCCCTTCTTCGGGATGATATTGGTTGACGTAACGATCGCGCACATCTAATAATTCTTCCGTTGTTAACGGTTCCACCGTCAAATCATCCACAATGCGATAACTTTCTTGTTTGGCAATTTGCGGGCGAATAATCAGATAAAGACTTTCATATTCTAAAATCAGTTCTTGGGTGTAATAAATGAGGCGACCCAGTGCAGAGTTTCTGGCATAGTCGGTACTTTTTCCTTGGTCTTCGCAAAATGTAGAAAATGCATTGAGGATATCATTACGGAGGAGATAGCGATGAGATCCCTCACGACGGAGAAGATCGATAAAGTCTCGTAAATCAGTTCTTTCTTTGCTTTCGAGGACAGCTTGCACTAACTCAGACATCAATTGTTCCTTTTTCCTTACAACTTCGCCAACTACTATGGGCAAATCTGTGATGTGTTTCTACTTCCCTGAGGAAGAATTAGTCTTGACGGCGATCGCGCGATCGCGCTTTGATCGGTTTATAACTGCAAGATCTTGGGTGAGGAGATTTTCTTGACTAAACTAATTATACAAATCCCTTGCTACAACGAGGAGGCAACTTTAGGTGCGACTCTAGCCGATTTACCGCGAGAACTGCCAGGGATTGATACGGTAGAATGGCTAATCATTGATGATGGCAGTCGCGACCGAACCATAGAAGTTGCTAAAGCCAGCGGGGTCGATCATATTATCCGCCATCCCAAAAACCAAGGGTTAGCGAAAGCCTTTATGAGTGGGCTACACGCGAGTCTAGCAGCAGAAGCGGACATTATTGTTAATACCGATGCTGATAATCAATATTGTGCCGATGATATCCCCCATCTCATTGAACCCATTTTATTAAAACAAGCGGAAATTGTCGTAGGAGCGCGACCCATTACCAATATTCCCCATTTTTCTCCCATTAAGAAAACATTGCAACAGCTAGGAAGTTATGTGGTACGTTTAGCGAGTAATACCAATATACCGGATGCTCCCAGTGGCTTTCGTGCGTTTAGTCGAGAGGCTGCATTACAAATTAATGTTTTTGATAATTACACTTATACGTTAGAAACGATTATTCAAGCGGGACAAAAAGGAATGGCGATTACGTCCGTTCCCGTTAATGTTAATGGTGATTTACGTCCTTCTCGCTTAGTTAAAAGTACCCCGACTTATGTATTGCGGTCAATGACAACCATTCTCCGCATTTTTATGTTGTACAAGCCCTTGCGTTTCTTTCTCTTAGCAGGTTCAATTCCCTTTAGTTTAGGCTTCCTTTTAGGTGTGCGTTGGTTAATTTTCTTTTTGATGGGAACCGAAAGAACTCGCGTTCCGAGCTTAATTTTAACGGCAATTTTAATTTTAATCGGCTTTCAACTTTGGATGTTTGGGTTGATTGCTGATTTAATGGCTGCGAATCGTCGCTTAATCGAAGATATTCAAATTAATTTGAGAAAACAAAGGTAAGTGAGTCATTAGTTATTCGTTTATGTTACATCCACTCTTACAAGAAAAATCTCCTTCTCTGAATCATAAAAAACTTGCTGAGATTTTAATCAATCATGAAAATATTATCATTATTCAAGATTTAGATGGGGTTTGTATGGGGTTAGTAAAAGACCCTTTAACCCGTACGATTGATCCCAATTATGTGAGAGCTACCCAAGCCTTTGCTGGACATTTTTATGTCTTAACCAATGGTGAACATATTGGCAAACGTGGCGTTAATCCGATTATTGATCGCGCGTTTGGTGATCCGGATTTTGTTAGAGAAAATGGTCTTTATCTTCCGGGATTAGGTGCAGGGGGCGTACAATGGCAAGATCGCGCAGGAAATGTTTCTCATCCTGGGGTAACTGACCAAGAATTAGCTTTTTTGTCACAAGTTCCGCAACGAATTAAACAACAATTAGAGCAGTTTTTCCAAGAACAAGAAACTTCCTTATCAACTCAAGAAATTCAGGAAGGAATTGCAGCCTCAATCTTGGATAATAAAGCCTCTCCGACAGCCAATCTTAATACTTTATATGAAAAACTAAAAGCCTCCCCAGAAATTTATGCTGCATTACAAGAAAAAATAAAACAGTTAATGGAAACCCTATTAAAAGAAGCAGCATCGGAAGGATTAGAAGATTCCTTCTTTATTCATTATGCTCCTAACTTAGGTCGTGATCAACAACGAAAAGAAATCATGCGTCCGGTAGCAGCCAATGATTCAGGAACAACCGATTTTCAATTTATGATTCGAGGTGCAATTAAAGAAGCAGGTGTCTTAGCGATTCTCAATCGCTATTACTATCAACGGACTGGAAATTATCCTCTTGGGGAAACCTTTAATGTTCGCAATGCCCCCAATAATTATTCAAATTTATATCATCTAGTTAACAATCATTTTGATCCTGATTTAATGCCAGTTATGATTGGTGTTGGCGATACCGTTAATAGTAGTGTTACCGAAAATAATGGTACATTAGAAGCGAAAAGAGGAGGCAGCGATCGCGCTTTTCTCCAATTAATCCAAGATATTCATCCCCAAAATATTGTTGTTTATATTGATAGCAGTGGTGGAGAAGTCAAAAACCGGAAACCGGTTCGCCTTGAAACGACTTCTACGGGAAAAACAGAAGTTGTGGAATTACCGACTGATCCCCGCGACACGACAGATCCTCTGACGTTGAATGTTATTTTTCCCCAAGGGCATTCTGAATATACAGCATTTTTCCGAGAGGTTGCTACCGAGATTAGTTAAAGTTTAAAACACACCTAAGAAGCGTATTGATTTTTTACGCTTCAGGTGTGACAAAAAAATGAGTGGAGTGCCACCTAAAGTGACTTCTTGGGCGCACGTGCTATTCGCGGTGCTATCCTAGTCTTACAACTAGCTCCTCAAGCGTTAATTCCCATCCTCCCGATGGTACTGAATCTATTATAAAGAATAAACACCGAAATTGACAAATGATGATGGACTCAGTTGTTTCCGCGGACTGGTTATTAAATTATCTTGATGATCCCAATGTGGTGATTATTGATTCCCGCTTCCAACTGTCTGATCCGAGTTGGGGACGACAAGAGTATGAAACTAGCCATATTCCAGGAGCATTTTACCTTGACTTAAATCAAGATTTGTCATCTCCTGTTAAAAAACATGGCGGACGACATCCCCTCCCTGATCCCAATATTTTGGCGGAGAAATTCGCCAACATGGGGATTCATTTTAACGAAACCTCAGTCATTGCTTATGATGACTCAAGATTTGCCTTTGCAGCGCGATTATGGTGGTTGCTGCGCTATTGCGGTCATGATCCAGTTGCGGTTTTAGATGGCGGGTGGAAGACGTGGCAAAAAGCCGGATATCCCGTAAATGCAGACATTCCTTCTCCGAAAGCAGGGTCATTTACACCACAACTGCGAGAAGATTGGGTGGTGGATCGAGACGGCGTAAAAGCGGGTCAAGCCAATGAAAATACAGTGATTATTGATTCACGAGATCCTGATCGTTATCGCGGAGAAAGAGAACCGATTGATCCAGTGGCGGGACATATTTCAACTGCCGTCAATTCTCCATGGAAAGAAATCACCGATGAGGAAGGAAATTTATATCATCCTGCCAAACAACGTCAACATTGGTTAGAGGGTGATCTGCCAATTGAAGAAAATCAGGAAAAAATCGTCTATTGTGGGTCTGGGGTTACTGCTTGTGTCAACTTATTATCCTTGCATTTAGCTCAACTTCCTCATGGGAAACTCTATGCGGGGAGTTGGAGTGATTGGTGTTCTTATCTTGAACGTTAGGAAGTGGATTTAAACAAAGCTAACTCCTTTTGGAATTGGTAATCTGGGAAAACCCGAGCTAACTGAGACGGATGTAGTTGGAGATGGGAGGTTAAAATCGGCGCGATCGCGTCTCGAAAATCCGTGGTTACTGCGAGATCTCGTCCTTGGTACAATTGCGAGGAGTCTAATCCCCGCCATTTGCCATCAACTTGACCTCCCTTTAAATTGCCTCCGAGCACCCAGACAACATTCCCTTGTCCGTGATCAGTCCCGCCATTGCCATTTTCGGCAACAGTACGACCAAACTCAGACATTACTAAAATCATAGTATTTTGGTAATCAGAACCGAGTTCTTGCACTAAAGTTGCTAGCCCTTCTCCCAAGTTTTTGAGGTGTTTTGCTAACTGACCTTGACTACTGCCCTGATTAACATGAGTATCCCAACCGCCAAAAGACAGAAATGCAATTTGAGTTTGAGCTTTTCCTCGAATTAAGCGCGCAATTTTTCCCGCATCGGCTTTGAATCCCTTAGGAGAAGGTGCACCTTGAGCAGACTCCTTCATTTCCGCCTGTAGTTCTTGTAAGACAATTTCTCGGGCTTCTATTCCTTCAGAATAAGCGGTACTTAAAGCATCTGTCCCCTGATAAAGTTGATCAAACGCCGAAGCAATTACCGGGCGATCCACTGGAAGACGACGATTTGATCCTTTTCCCAAAGGTTGATTAACAACAGAATTTAAACCCGCCAAAATGTGCGGTGTAGTTCGCGTAAAACTAAGGGCTTGAGTGACTCCACCTTCGGGAAGTTCTTTGAGAAGACGATTGAGCCAACCATCCGTAGTGCTTTTGACTCCGGGCGTTCCATTTTCAAGATAATCTTGAGCAGCAAAATGAGAACGAGTGTTATTCCGATAACCACAATTATGAACAAAGCCTAAGGTTTGATTTTTCCATAAAGGCATTAGATCGACTAAAGCGGGATGCAGACCAAAGACACCATCTAAATCTAAAACTCGTCCTTCTCCTGTCGCAGGAATCGCAATCAGAGGACGTGCTTCGTAGTAATTGGGATCGTTATAAGGGACAACCACATTTAAGCCATCCATTCCTCCCCGTAATAAAATAACCACTAAGTTTTTACGGGAAGTGTTTTCAGCAAAACTACGAGCAAGCCAACCTTGAGTTCCAATGGGAACAAGAGTGCTTGCGCCAAATAAACTGGCATAACGGAGAAATTGTCGTCTTTTCATGAGCAATCAAATAATTATGATTAATTTCAGTTAATAATGCATCATTTCAGGACTTCCTAACAGGAGAGGAATCTGGAGGTGAGAAGGAGCAGTTTTTAACGTCGCTTCAGTTTGAGCAGAAAGTTGACCCAGACTGACCTTAAGTAACTTCGGATCAATTTTTTGATTCCCTTTCGCAAATCGTTTACTAAAAGTGCTGGCAAGCGTTACTCGTTTCATCATGGCATCAGAACTGAGCCAAGCCTGTTTTGTGTTTGTATATCCATTCGGGGGTCGGCATTCATATAACCCCATACCCATCTGTCTCAAAATTCCAAGGAGACCGTTATATTTAGAAGTCTTGATTTCTGTTGCCCGCAGTACAGCTAAGAGATATTGATAAGGGGTTCTAAACTTACTTTTATAGAATTTAGGATCGCGAAACTCTGAGGAGTCAAATAGAAGCTCAAGGACGGGACGAATCTCCCCTCTTGTCCGAAGAAATTGTTCTGCAAGACGATTGACTAATGGTGCTGGTGGATCATCACTCACAAAATATTGCGCTAACTTATAACTGAGATGGCGAGCCGTGTCAGGGTGAGTAGCAAGAATATCTAAAACGTTTTCCACTTCTGAGATGCCATCACCTGCAATCACTCTTCCCAGAAAAACTTTATCACGGTGGTCATGTCGGGCTTTATAAAAGTGAAAGCCACTCCCATCCCCTAACTTCCCACGGCGATTAATTCCCCATCCCGTGAGAATCTGAGCCAAGGCAATAACATCTGCTTGTCTGTAATCCCCATCAACACCGAGGGTATGTAATTCTAATAACTCTCGGGCATAATTTTCGTTCAGTCCCTTAAATTTACCTTTTGCCCTTGGACTATTTGGATCAGTATTGACCCAGTTATCAAGGTATAACAACATTGCAGGATGTCGAGCCACTGCCCCTAATAAATCCCGAAAATTGCCAAGAACATAGGGACGGATCGCTTGTTCTTCATATGTTCCCACCCAAATCTGTAGTGCTCCCCTGCGACCAAAAACATTAAAGTGGTTAAACCAAAAATCAACCATCACTTCTTGTAATTGGCGAGGGCTATATATTGCTCTCAATACCCGTGCTTCTCGCGCCTGTTGGAATGGTTCTTGCCGTCGCTTTCGTAATTCTTTGCGTTCTTCTGGCGTGAGCTTCCCAGCGTTAGGAGGATAATAGGTTTGAAATAAGTCGGTTGGGCTTGCGGTTAGCGTCTCTCTTTTTTGTAGTTCTTGTCTGAGAAAAGGTGGGTGGGAAAGGGTTGCAGGATTGAGTTGCTCTTGCAGATAATTTTCAAGATCTTCATCATCTAATGGTTTCCACTCGCTCGGACGTAAGCCATAGCTGAGACGATTAATACAATGCAACTGCAAAGCTGAATTCATTATTAGAGACCTCTGATATTACGCATCAAAATAATAATTAGATGAGCGACTCCCAAGGTTTTAGACCAATATCATCAGAAAAAGTTCACCAAGTACCTCAGTCTAAGGTTACATTGCGAGAGCAACCCCATCAGCGCGAGGTTCAGAAGCAGCAACAAAAACCCCATTTTGTTTAAGAATCATTTGTCCTTTCCCAAACATTCCTTTACTGGGATTGACTCGAACTTCATGACCCCGTTGGGAGAGAGAAATCATGACTTCTGAAGGAATGCCTGTTTCTAAAACAACTCGTTGATCAGTGAGATAACGCCAACGGGGTGCATCTAAAGCGGTTTGTGGATTCATATCATAATCAGCAAGGTTAGATACAACTTGCAAATGACCTTGGGGTTGCATTTGTCCCCCCATCACGCCAAATGTGCCTAAGGGTTGGTCATCTTTAGTTAGAAAACCTGGCATGATGGTATGAAACGGACGCTTACTGGGGGCATAGGTGTTGGGATGGTCTGTTTCCACGTTAAAACAACTGCCTCGGTTGTGTAATGCAATCCCCGTTTCTGGAACTAAAATGCCACTACCAAAGCCTTCGTAGTTAGATTGGATCAGGGAGACCATTAAATCCCCATCAGAAGCGGTTAAATAAACGGTACCGTGATCCGGAAAACTGGGTTCAATATTGGTAATGGCTTGTTCCCTAATCAGTTGGCGACGCTGTTCGGTATTTTGAGCAGACAGTAGGGTTTCGCTATCAATTTTCATCCAATTGGGATCGCTGAGATAATGGTTAATATCAGCAAAGGCGAGTTTCATCGCTTCAATTTGCCAGTGATAGCGTTGTTCGCTGTCATAGGGAATCGACTTGAGATCAAAGCCTTCTAGGAGATTTAAGGCAATCAGGGTTGCTATTCCTTGAAAGTTAGGTGGGAGTTCCCACACTCGTAGATCGCGATAAGTAGTGGAAATCGGTTTCACCCATTCGGGTTGATGTTGTTTTAAGTCTTCTTTCGTGAGGAAACCGCCGGTATCCGCAGCAAAATTGGTTATTTTTTCCGCTAATTCTCCCTGATAGAACGTTTCTCCTCCCGTTTGCGCGATCGCGCTTAAGGTTTTAGCATGAAGCGGACTGCGCCAAATTTCTCCCACTTTGGGGGCGCGTTGATGGGGGAAAAAGACTTCCTTAAATGCTTGATATTCTGGGGCATCCAAATGTAAATAATGGCTTGCTGCTTGTTGCCATGCTAAGGCAGTAACTGGTGAAACCGGAAACCCTTCTTCTGCGTAGCGAATCGCTGGGGCAAATAATTGTTCAAAGGGAAGTTTTCCCCATTTATGCCATAACTCTCGCCAAGTAGAAACTGCCCCCGGAACTGTAACCATTGACCAACCGAGACGAGTTTTTTGCCGTTCCCGATGAAATTCTTCTTGAGTTAATCCTTGAGGACTTTTTCCCGATCCATTGAAGCCATGAAGCTGACCATCCCACACCAAGCCACAGGCATCTCCACCAATCCCATTGGAGGTGGGTTCAACAACCGTTAATGTAATTGCCATGGCAATAGCAGCGTCAATTGCGTTCCCACCAGCAGTTAGCATTTCCGTTCCCGCTAAACTGGCTAAGGGCTGACTGGTTGCCACAGCCCAACGGTTTCCCAACATAACGCGACGTTGAGAAGGATAAGGATAGTAACTTAATTGATCGTGATCTAATTTCACCAAGAATTGTCCTTGAGTTTGTGGATTAGGGATGAAGACAAAGCAGTTGCCTATAGGGTATCTTGAAAACTAACTTTAAGTGAGGCAGAGAAAAGAACTGTGGTTCCTTTACGTGATCAAAACCCAACTAAAATTACACCTTATGTTACTTATGTCCTTATTGGGCTGAATATTGCGATTTTTTTATATGAAATTAGTTTAAGTCCACCGCAGTTAGACGTTTTCTTTAAACTTTATGCCGTGGTTCCTGCGGAATTAACCGCCAGTTTTCGCGGAATTACGGTTAATCAGCCGGTTCCGGAATGGGTAACCTTATTTACTGCCCAGTTTCTCCACGGTGGGATTCTCCATTTAGGAGGAAATATGCTCTACTTGTGGGTATTTGGCGATAATATTGAGGAGGCTTTGGGACGAATCCGATATGTCATTTTTTATTTGTTGTGTGGCGTTTTAG
>JAVLCL010000557.1:0-1990 GCA_031580825.1 Halothece sp. Uz-M2-17 | reverse complement strand
ATTTCATTGATATCAGTTATCTCAATTGCAGCTTTTGATCAAAATGTCAGACCGCATCGAGATAGTTGAACAGTTGTCGCCAGGTAAAAACAGCCACAGATGTCCGAGCACAGATTAAGATCGGAATAATACTCACTGTACTGGTAAAGAACCCATGACAACTACTGCCCTCAATCAACCGACCATTCATCAACTCAGTAATGGTTTGACTATTATTGCAGAACAACTTCCTGTAGAGGCGGTCAATCTCAACATTTGGTTTCAGGTGGGTTCTGCGGTCGAACCGGATCCAATAAATGGTATGGCGCATTTCTTAGAACACATGATGTTTAAAGGAACGCCTAACCTCAAGCCGGGAGAGTTTGATCGTATTGTAGAACAACGGGGAGGAGTAATGAATGCAGCAACTAGCCAAGACTACACTCACTATTACATTACAACTGCTCCTCAAGATTTTCTTGAGTTAGCCCCCTTACAGTTGGAACTGGTCAGTAATCCCAGCCTTCCTGAAGAGGAGTTTATGCGGGAGAGAAAAGTGGTATTAGAGGAGATTCGTCGCAGTGAAGATAATACAATGCGTCGTACTTATGCTCGCGCCATGGAAACCTGTTTCGAGTCTCTACCTTATCGTCGTCCGATTTTAGGTCCAGCCGATGTCATTTCCGAAGTGACACCACAACAGATGCGAGAATTTCATCGCCAGTGGTATTATCCCGAAACGATGACTATTAGTGCAGTGGGAAATTTACCCGTTGAGACACTCATTGATACCATCACCGAAGCCTGGGATAATATTGCGCCACAATGTCATTCCCCCTCTCCCACCTCTGTCTCTTTTCCAGATCCCGAAGCCCCATTTTCTGAAATCGTCAGACGAGACTATACTGATCCGCAATTACAGCAAGCGCGGTTAGTGATGCTGTGGCGAGTGCCCGGTTTAAATCATGTGCAAGAGACCTACCCGCTCGATGTTTTAGCAGCCATTTTAGGACAAGGGAAAGTGTCTCGTTTATTCCGTCAACTCCGAGAAGAAAAACAGTTAGTGAGCGCTATTTCAGCCGGAAATTCCAGTCAGAAATTACAAGGAACGTTTTCAATTTCGGCTCGGTTACCGGTCGAGAATTTAAGCCAAGTGGAAATCGCAATTCAAGAACAAATTAGACGCTTACAAAATGAACCTATCCCTCAGTCTGATTTAAATCGGATTCAAACCAAAATTGCAAATCGTTATATTTTTGCCAATGAAAAACCCAGCGATCGCGCAAATCTTTACGGTTATTTCTTTTCTCAACTAGGCGATCTGAAACCGGCTTTTAATTATCCAGCGATCATCCGTCATTTAACACCAGAGGATATTCAAACCGCAGCCCAACGTTATCTTTCTCCAGATGCTTATGGGATTGTTACCTTATGTCCTCCCTCCTCCAATCAACTTTAAATCTCAAGCCCAACTCTCCCACAATCGTTAACGCCTAGTGGGAGAGATGCAAAGATTAAGATTCTTCAGTTTCTGACTTTCCTCTGACTCCTTGAACAATACGAGACAGTTCTGATTTTTCATCCGCAGAAATGCGAGTCGGTGCACCACTAATAATCCGTTCATAGTTGCGGAATGAAGCTTTAATTTCTGGACCTTCTTCCGCAATAATATACTCGCGAATCCCTTTATCATGCCACGATCCTCGCATCTTAAAGACATTAATCGCCCGTGACATTTCTCCCCGAATTTCCACATATTGCAGCATGATGATGGTGTCGGTAATCGTGGAAATATGAGAATCTGTAATCGAGTGCGATCCCATAAATTGATCAGTGGTATTAGTAAAGAAACCCGTAATTTCTTCTTGTTTGGCGTATCCCGTCACACCAATAACAAACTGACGAAACGCATTTTCCGTTACCCCTCGCGCTAAAGCAGAAAGAGAATCAATAGCAATTCTTGAGGGTTTAAAATCTTCAATTTCTGATTTAATGGCTTGTAAATGATCTT
>JAVLCL010000033.1:0-13654 GCA_031580825.1 Halothece sp. Uz-M2-17 | reverse complement strand
CCCCTGGTAAATCAATAACTGTTACTTCCGTATCATCATATTTGTATTTTCCTTCTTTGCGGTCAACGGTGACCCCGGGCCAATTTCCCGTCCGCTGGTTCGTACCGGTGAGATCGTTAAAGAGAGTAGTTTTACCACAATTGGGATTTCCAATTAGGGCAATGGTCTGTTTTTTCATCTTCTTTTTTCCTTAGTCATTCAGTAAAGAATTAAGTCAATACATTTCATGGCAATTCGTCATTGCTACTTGCTAAGACAACGCTTCCACGACCAGTGCTTCTGCCTCGTCCTTGCGCAGACTTAATTTGAAGCCCCGCACCCGAATTTCAACCGGATCACCAAGGGGTGCAACGCGAGTCACGGTAAACTCTGTACCTGGGGTTAACCCCATTGCTAATAATTTCTTTTTGTAGGCTTTCTGGATGGCATCATCCATTTGGTCAAAGCGAGCTACTTTTCCTTGCTGATCAACTTCGAGATCTTTCAATGTTGTTTTTTGCGATTGCATATCATTAACCTCTTCTACTTCCACAAGGTAATCAAAGGGTTGATCTGAGACGAGAATCCGTTTTGCCATGCCACCATCAATGCCAATGCGGGTTTCTCCAACCCCGACCACAATATTTCCCGCCAGATTCTGCAGGACTTTAATTTTCATCCCTGGGGCTAACCCCATTCCTACCAACCGATTAACGCCATCTTTGCTTTCATAGCCTGCAATCCAAACTTGGTCATCAACTTGAGCTTTTGCCAGTGGCATAATCGCGCGATCGTGATGGTGGTTATACTCTCCGCCGTGATGACGATGTCGTCGTTGTCTATGGTGCGGTTGGTCAGGCATGATTAATATTTCCTTTTCCTTGAAGACGCTTGGCTGGCTTGGTGTGAGTGCGCCAAACATGGAGATTTGTCAATGGGAAAGAACGTCTTAATAATTGAAAGTTATTCTTATTTATTGACTTAACTTAGTGATATCATAGGCAGGCTTATCGACCAGCATGAGTTAAGGAACATTTAACCTTTGTCAAACTTCTTCCACTATTCCATTAGGTCATCGAGGGTAAAATCAAGTTAATGAAAGTGAATGTCTTGATTGAATGCTGAAATTTCCTGTTACTCATCCTCTGTCACGGCTGCTACAGTACAGTCGCAATTATCATGGTCAAATCTGGGGCGCGATCGCGTGTTCGATTCTCAATACGATTTTTGACCTCGCACCGCCTTATCTGATTGGGATTGCGATTGATGTCGTGGTACAACAGGAAAACTCCTTGATTGCCCGTTTTGGCTTCACCAGTATTACCGCGCAACTGGCGATTGTTTCTTTCATTACCTTCGCGATCTGGAGTTTAGAATCCCTGACGGAATATGCTTATAATCGTTTATGGCGGAACTTAGCCCAAACCTTGCAACATGAACTCCGCATTGAAACCTATAGTCATTTGCAAGAGTTGGAATTGAGTTATTTTGAAGAACGGAGTACAGGGTTTTTTCTGGCGGTTCTCAATGATGATATTAATCAGTTAGAGCGGTTTTTGAATTTTGGGGCGCATCAAATCCTGCGTTTTTTCACAACAATTTTATTTGTAGGCGGAACGTTTATTCTATTAGCGCCTGGGGTGTCTTGGCTGGCGATGTTACCGATTCCGTTTGTGTTGTGGGGGTCGATCGCGTTCCAAAAAATGCTCGCCCCTCGGTATGCAGAGGTGCGGGATAAAGCGGGATTAATTAATAGTCGCTTGAGTAATAATCTCTCTGGGATTGCCACGATTAAAAGTTTTACCGCAGAAAATTATGAGCGCGATCGTGTACAAAAAGAAAGTGAAGCCTACCGCCAAAGCAACCGCAAAGCCATTGCGTTAAGTTCTGCGTTTGTTCCTTCCATCCGCATTTTAATTTTAATGGGATTCACTGCAACCCTGTTTTTAGGGGGACTCGCCGTTTCTAATGGGGAGTTATCTGCAGGAACTTATGGTTTTATTGTTTTTATTGTCCAACGTCTCTTATGGCCCTTCACCCAGTTAAGTGAACTGATGGATGAATATCAACGGGCGATGGCTTCCATTTATCGGGTGATGAATGTTTTAGAAACGCCGATCGCGATCGCGAGTGGGGATCAACCCTTTCCCATTGAAAATATTGAGGGAGACATCAAATTCGATCAAGTCACCTTTGCTTATCCTGATCAACATCCTGTATTTAAAGACCTCTCCCTGCATATTCCGGCGAAACAGAGTATTGGTTTTGCGGGTGCAACCGGTTCGGGGAAAAGTACCTTAGTGAAGCTGTTATTGCGGTTTTACGAACCCCAGCAGGGTCAGATTTTTATTGATGGACAAGATATCCAAAACCTGAATATTTACGATCTCCGCCGGGCAATGGGTTGGGTGAGTCAGGATGTGTTTCTCTTTCAGGGAACGGTTGCCGAGAATATTACTTACGGTAACATTGATGCGAATGAGGAAGAAATTGTTCAGGCTGCGAAACTTGCCGAAGCCCATGAATTTATTCAAAGATTACCGCACGGTTACGACACGATTGTCGGAGAACGAGGACAAAAACTCTCTGGGGGACAACGCCAACGTCTCGCGATCGCGCGAACTTTACTTAAAGATCCACCGATTTTAATTTTAGATGAAGCAACCTCCGCAGTAGATAATGAAACCGAAGCAGCAATTGCACGATCATTAGAGAGAATCACCCAAAACCGCACGACCATCGCGATCGCGCACCGACTTTCTACCATTCGCCATTGCGACCATATTTATGTCATGGATCAAGGTCAGATTGTCGAACAAGGGAAACACGAAGAACTGCTACAACTCAATGGAATTTACACAGGGCTGTGGAATGTACAATCTGGTATTCATCTTAGTAACAGCTAACGGGACTGGTGTTGTCGTCTTAAAATCAACCAAGTGACAATTGGTGCGCCCAGCAGAGCAGTAACTGCATTTAAAGGCAACACAACATCATAACCAGGCATCTGGGCGAGAGAATCGGCAAAAAGGGCTAAAATAGCTCCCATTAAGGCATTGGCAGGAATTAATAACCGGTGATCTAAGGTGTGAAAGACACTCCGACAAAGATGAGGAACGGCAATTCCTAAAAAGGCAATGGGACCACAAAAAGCAGTGACAGTTCCCGCTAAAAGGGCAACACTAATAATAATTAAAGTGCGAGTGGAATGTATGGCTAAGCCCAAACTAAGAGCGTGTTCTTCCCCTAAAAGCAGTAAGTTGAGGGGACTGGCAAGACCTTGAGCAATGACTAAACCCAGTAGTAAGATGGGAATAAAAATTTGCATTTGGCTCCAAGTGACACCACTAAAACTGCCAAACGTCCAACTGAGGTAAGCCTGTAATCGTTCCACTAAACTAAAGTGTAAAAGAATCCGCACCAATGCCGTCGTGGTGTAACCAAACATCAAACCAAAAATGAGTAAGGCGAGATTACTCCGTAAGCGTTGCGCCACAATCATCACCAGTCCCATCGCTGCTGCTGCACCAAAACTGGCTGCCATGACAATGCTAATATCTTCACTCAATCCTAATCCGGTTAACAGGGCAGAAGAACTGCTCGTTCCCACGGTGAGGACAACAATCGCCACCCCCAAACTCGCACCAGCATTGATTCCCAGCAAAGACGGACCCGCGAGAGGATTCCGAAACAGCGTTTGAATCAAAAAACCACTCACCGCTAATCCTCCCCCAGAAAAAGCAGCAGTGAGGGCTTTTGGCAAGCGAAATTGAAAAATAATATCTTTCCAAGTGGCTGTTGCCGGATCACCCCCCAACAAAATCTTGACCACCTCGGAAATGGGAATTTCCACCGATCCTAAAGCTAAACTCAGCAGCAGGGAGGCAAGGAGGAGAAAGGTGAGTAATCCCATTAAGCCCAGCCAGCGCAGTTGTTGAGTGGTTTTCTTCAATGGGGATTTGGTTTTAGCAATGGTTAATCGTTGTGTGGTCACAGTGTTTACCCTCTAGAAAGCGCGTTTGCTACACGATGAATCACTGTTTCATGGTCACCGTTAGGATTCAGATGCAACAGTCGAAACCCCGGTTGATGTAAGGTCGGATCAGTGGTGTCATCCCTAACAACTTGAGTACAAGTGGAAGGACAACCGTAATAATCAACGCCGTTGCGCTGGTGATGGAAGGCGTGATGGATATGTCCAAATAACACCACTTTCACTTGCGGAAACGGGTCAATGATGGCTAATAAGGCTTGATCATTCACCACCCCCATTTGATCCAGCCAATCAATACCAATCCTCACAGGATGCTGATGGAGGGCGATTACAGTGGGGCGATGAGTGGTTTCTAATTCTGACCTTAACCAAGCGAGACTTTCCTCGGGTAATCTTCCTTCGCCATATCCCTCGGGAACAGTAATCGTGCTGAGAGAGAGAATTTGCCAATTCCCTAACGCGAGAGAGTGCGGTGGGGAAAATAGGGAATGGGTGAGGTGATGTTTCATCGTTTCGGGACAATCATGGTTTCCCGGTAGCCACGTTGCCGAAATATTGAAAGGAGTGATTAAATCCAGTAAATTTTGATAGGCTTTTGCAGTCCCATGATGGGCTAAATCCCCGGTCAGTAGTAAGTGATCGGGCTTGACGTTTGCGACATCTTCTAACACCGCTTGCAGGGAATACCACGTTTTCACTCCCCGCATTTCATCCTCGGGAGAGTCGAGGAGATGGGTATCAGTGACTTGTGCGATGGTAATAGACATAACGTTACTCCAGTTGGCGATAGTAAACCAGTTCGTGTTCCGGAAGCAGTTCGGGATGAAAAATTTTGATTAAATCGGCTAAGACTCGATCCGGATTCACAACCCCGCTTTCCCAAAAATCATTACCCCCCGCAGCATTGAGGCGAGCATCGTTATTATAGATGTGTCTTTGTTGCAGTGCTTGGAAGTTGGCATAACGTTGGTCTTGTCCTATGGCATCTTCTACGTTCTCCCAATCTTGAGACACATGCAGCCAATAATCCGCCGTTTGGGCGCGTTCATACACTGCCTCAAAATCTAGTGGTAAACTGCCTCTGGATTCATTATCCGCCCACAGATACTCCGCACCGGCATCTTCAAAGTATTGCGCGATATAACTCTCTCCCCCTGGCACATACCAAGTCCCACTCTGATTCAATCCGGTAAAGACGGTGGGCTGATCTGACACTGTTTCTGCCATTTGACCCATTTTTTCATAGCGTTGGGCAATACCCGTAAATACGGATTCTGCTTTTGCTTCCCGATTGAAAAACAAGGCGGTAAACTTAATCCATTCTGCTTGTCCAAGGGGAGAAGACTCCATATATTCGGCGACAATTGCTGTGGGAATTCCTAGTTCCATCAGTTTGGGAAAAGTATCAAACTGCGGATTCCCTGTACCAAAGGTCATCACTAAATCCGGATCAAGACTCAGTAGCAATTCAAAATTCAGACTCGATCCCTTTCTGACTCCTGGCATTTCCCCTTGTTCTATTTTCTCACGCACCGCAGGCGTATTAATAATTTCTGGACGACCCACAGCCACAAGACGATCGCGCAATCCTAACTTTGCTAAGTAGGGAAGATGGGTTTTAGACAGACTCACCACCTTTTGAATCGGAATTTGTACCACTTGCGCTTCCTCAAACCCAGAAGGAATCGGTGTTCCGCACTGAACTAGCACATACTTAAATGTGACTTCCGCTTGATGCCAAGGATTAAGAACAGAAACAACTTTATAGTGGTCGAAATACTCTACTTTAAAGCCACGGGCATAATCTAATTCCACTTTTTCGGGAAAATAGTCCTGTTCCGGATCATAATTGGCAACACAGTCTTTTTGATCCGTGTTACGCCTTACAGAGGGTTCAGTTTGGGTATTCCTACAACCCACCAGCAAGAAGAAAAGAGACAGTGCGAGGAATGGGATCTTGAGAAAGCGCATTTTTTAGAATGTCCCTCCAATGCCAATGCGGAAATCACTGCCTAAGCCTGGATAGCCTGGATATTCTTGGAAGTCTTCATCAAAAATGTTGTTCCAACTGGCATTAACGGCTAAATTGTCTCGGATCGGAACTCGTAATTTGAGATCAACGGTGGTATAGCCTTCTAATTTTTCAGTGTTGGCGTTATCTGCAAAACGATCGCTGACATTTTTTAAGAAAGCCCCCACTAAAAATCCGCGCGGTGTTTCATAAGAAATCCCTAGATTCAAAACATCTGCCCCCCGAAAACTCAGGGTATTTCCTTCAAGATCAGGATTGGCATTTTCTTTAATTTCAGGACTGTTGAGGGTATAGTTGGCTAAGGCAAAGACATTTTTCGCGATCTGAATGTTCAAAGCGGTTTCAATCCCAGTAGTTTTCACGCGACCAATATTGCGAAAGGTACTGGGAGACCCAAATTCAAAATTAATCAGATCCTCAACATCATTGACAAAGTAGGTAAACCGGAGTAAACCGCGATCGCCGAGTTGTTGATCAATGCCAATATCAAAACTATCCCCTCGTTCGGGCTTTAAATCAGGGTTTCCTTCCACATCAAAAGCAGCTAACCCGTTGAGATTACTAATTAAAGGCGCACGAAAACTCTGAGAATAATTGGCGCGGAGGGTGGTAGAAGGGGTAATCTCGAAACGAGCACCAACCGCAGGAGAAGTAACGGATCCTTCTTCGGTACTGTTAAAATCTTGACGCAATCCCACATGGACACTAGCTTGCGGGCTAAAATCTACCTCATAACGGGCAAACAATGCACCCTGACTTAAATTCCCATCATAGTTTTCTACCACTTCCCCAGAAGCAAGAGTGGTGATGTTCCGACCGTCAACACTACGATAATCCGCACCATAAGTGAGGTTTTGCGTCTCAGTGACTTGCCAGTTATGTTGGAGTTGCAAACCAACACCGGTTTGATCCACATCATCGGCGACAACAAAGCTATCGGGATCTTCTGCGTTGTAGTTTAAGTCATCCAGATAGGCTTTTGCGGTCAAGAGAGAATCCTCACCTTCCCCCAGTTGGGATTCTAAGGTGATGTCGAATAACCATTGTTCACTCTGTTGGCGAGCGTTTGGGGTCAGACGATTAAACTCTCCTAAACTACCAGTAACGGGAATGGGAACCCCACTGGGAATGCCCAAATCTTTGTCTAAATAAAGTCCGCTAATGGTCACGCGATCGCGCTCACTGAGATCAATCACGCCTTTCACCTGCACGTTATTGTAAAGCACATCCGCATTTTCCCGATTCTCTTCAATGCCAAAGTCAGTATTATCTGCGGTCGAATCAGCGTAACTCATCTGACTATCATCAATTTCGTAGGGAAAATCATTTTCCGAGTCAATGCGGTTATAACTGACCACCCAGCCAAAATTCCCATCCCGACCGGTTACTTGTAAGGCTTGTTGGTCAAAGCCAAAACTCCCCACGCCTAAAACCGGATTGACTTGTATCCCTTCTTCTTCCGGAACGCGGGTAACAATATTAATCGTTCCGCCAATGGCATCCGATCCATACAACGTTGACCCCCCGCCGGGAACCACTTCAATGCGTTCGACAATATCAGTAGTAAAGTTCGATAAATCAAAGCCACCCCCAGGAAAACCCACTTCATTAATCGGACGACCATTCAATAAGATCAACGTTTGTGCTGTCTTACCGCCACGGATAAACTGACCACTACTTGATCCCAATTGTCCGCCATTGGTTCCTTCACTGAGAATACCAGGTAAATAGCGGAGGGCTTCATCCACAGTTTTCCAGTTTTGCGCCTCAATCTCGTCTTTATCAATCACATAAGCCGGACGAGTAGATTCTCGTACCGTTCCTTCCCGACGAAACGGCGCGTACAGGGGTTGATCAAAAATATCAATAATAATCAGTTCAATCGGTTCGTCTTCTGGGGGGTTCGCTTCCTCTGACTGCGGAACCGGTTGCGATTGTCCCCAAGCCGAAGCAGGCTGAAGACACAGCCCGATCATTCCCAGTGCGAATATAAAAGTGTTCTGCTGTCTTCTTTGTTCCATAAAAATGATTATCGTTCAGATGACGTAGAGACTTTTCATGCAATGTCTCTGAAAACTGTCAAAGCATTTGCCATCAACAATCCTTTTCTTTGTGTTAAATGTTCTGAAAGTGCACCTAAACCGTGCTATTCCAATACCCGTTAGCGCAACAATACTGTGAAGCGGGCTTACGCTGACGGTTTGGAATCCAATGGAAGCGCGATCGAGAAAAAAGACTAAAATTAACCAACATCCGTACCTCGCAGATGAATACAACAGGAAATTGCAGTTAGCGGGCATTCTGACTCAGAGCCAAAGCTCATCACAGTTGCGGGACAGCGTCGGATTTACACCGAACTTTCCCCATTACTTCCAGTGGCTGTTCCCCACTAGAACTAACTGAGCATTGAAATCATACCCTTTCGCATGAGTCGTGTCAAATTGAATTTAAAGTTGATTGATTGCTAGCTTCATCGCCTCAAGCAACTTATTAATCTAATTATTAATCATTTGGCTCTCCCAGAGTAAATATGAGAACCAAGTGTTCAATTTAGGCAAGAGGCAAGGGGCAACAGGCAATAGAGAATTTTCTTTCTTGGTTTGAGGAGATTGATGATTTTCAGGAGTTAGGTTTGAGTTTTTAAAATTAACTAAATTTCAGTTCTGAATCAAGAAAAAAAATAATCTTAAGTTTTAAGATCCCCTTTCTTTAGGCAATGTATAGATTGTGAAAATTATAAGTTAACTTTATTTCTTCATAACTCTTGCCTGGGGCAAATTACCCTTTGCCTTATATTTATAAGTAATTTATCATGGTTACTAGAGAATAACTAATCATTTTATCTGTTGGACTATCCATGATTTAGATGCAGTTCCTGAAAATAAAGAGATTCGCTTTTATCACCTCTTTTTTTTTGCAAGGGTGACAACTTCTTATTTAATTTTTCAGTGATTTGAGATTTAAGTGAGGTTTCTTTTTCCATTAGGAGTAAAGTAACAACTTAAAATAAGAGTTATAACTTATTAGAGATCATCCATTTGATTTGTCAATCTTTACCAGTTAAGACTTATATTTGTCTATTCTTCTAAAGAAATATTTTAAGAGATTGAACAGTATTATTTTACCCAATGCATTATGTATGTGTTGGAAACCCTAACGGAATCAATACTTCTTGTCCCCTAGGGGAGCATAGGGATTTGAGTTAGAAAAATTTTCAACATATTATCGTCAATAAAACTTGTAGCAAGTGCTACGGTTAGATTAGTTGATTTTTTCAGATTAATAAAAATCACAGTCTTTAAATCACTATTTTTAGGAGTGTCAAACAATGCCTTTTTCCATTGAATCTGCTCGCAACATTTTCCCTGAAACAGTTGCTGCTGATGCTGTTCCTGCAACAATTGCTCGGTTTAATCAACTCAGTGCCGAAGATCAACTGGCGTTAATTTGGTTTGCCTATAAAGAAATGGGAAAAACTATCACTATTGCTGCTCCTGGCGCAGCTAATATGACATTTGCCGAACCAACTTTACAAAAAATCCGCCAAATGACTTTTGCTGAACAAACTCAAGTCATGTGTGACTTAGTGAACCGAGCTGACAACGAAATCAGTCGCACTTACGGAAGTTGGAGTCCTAATATCAAGCTAGGCTTCTGGTATCAATTGGGAGTTTGGATGGAACAAGGTCTAGTTGCGCCAATTCCTGATAACTATAAGTTATCGGCGAATGCCTCAGCCGTTTTACAAGCAATTCGCACTTTAGAAAGTGGACAACAAATTACTGTTCTGCGGAATTCTGTGGTTGACATGGGTGTTGACCCAATGAATTTAGGGAATGTGAAACGGGTGAGTGAACCAGTAGAACCGCCGAAAGACTTGTCCCAACGAGAACAAGTCAAAATTGAAGGCGTTAATAACCCGACAATATTTAGCTATATGAATAATCTCAATGCTAATGACTTTGATGCCTTAATTGAACTTTTTGAAGACGATGGCGGATTACAACCTCCTTTTCGCCGACCCATTGTTGGTAAAGATAAAATCTACCAATTCTTCCGGGAGGAATGCCAAAATCTGAAATTATTGCCTGAGCGGGGTGTTTCAGAACCCGCAGAGGATGGTTACACCCAAATTAAGGTCACGGGTAAAGTACAAACACCTTGGTTTGGTGCTGGTGTAGGGATGAATATTGCGTGGCGATTCTTGCTTAATGACCAAAATAAAATTTTCTTTGTTGCGATTGATTTACTCGCGTCTCCAAAAGAACTCATGAACTTTGCTCAGTAAGTTTTGACTCAATACTTAATACAAGGGGAAAGGAATCTAGCTTGCTTCTTTTCCCCTTTTTAGTGAGTCTAGATCGAAAGATTTATGAGGACTATGCTAAGATATATTGCGAAAAATTATAAAGTTAATAATAAAAAACAATTAATGCAAGCAACTGACAACCAGTGGTCTCATCAGGAAGAACAAATTGCACAAGAAGCCTTTCAAAAAGCCTATGAACGGGAAATTACGGCTTTAATCCAAGAGGTAGAGCGACAAGCTAAAGCAGTGGAAGTTGCTGATGATTTGTGGCATTTGCATGATCTTCTGAGTGCAAAACGTCACGAAATTGATGGCAAGTATCACTATGAAACCTCAACACTTCTTTTCATCCTTGCTGAGTTGGTGAGAGGGGGATGGTTGAAGTTACAAGAGCTACAAGGTTTGGGAACAGAGAAGGTTTCTAAGATTAAAGCCTTAACTTTAATGTAAAGAAATCTTAATGTATTACAAAGTTTCGTTGAATATTACTTGCCTGGATTAAAGGAGCAACTTTGCTTTCAAAACCAATGGCGTGAACAGCAAGGTCTTTGTTCTCACCCATCAAAAACTTATACTCTGAGGTTTTTCTTGAGATTAAGATTAAGCAGCGCGATGACCTCGCTAGTTTCCATAGCGAACATTGCGCTGAGTCATTTTTAGTTTCCATGGCGCGATCGCTGTTGGAATTGTCAATTCTCAATGAGCCGGTCACTGTGCAAGAGATCTTATCTTTTCTCTAATTATTCTGAAGGAGAAGTCGTCGCGATCGCGAGTTTGACCCCTTCTACCTGTCGCAGTTGATCCATCACATTCACCACATCGCCATGAGTAACAGCTTTGTCGGCTTTTACAATGACAATGGTTTCTTGACTGTTTTCACTAATTTTCGTCACTTCTGGAATTAAATTTTGGATGGAAATTTCTTCTTGATTCAGTGCAATTGTCCCATTAGCTTGAATGGTAACTGTTACCTCTGTCTCTGACTGTTGCTGCGCGGTTGTTGCTTGCGGTAAATCTACAGGTAACCCCTCTGATCGCGTTAAGAATAAAGTGGAAATAATAAAGAATGCCAAGATTGAAAAAATAACATCAATCATAGGCAAAATGTTAATCTCTAAATTTTTTTCTGGTTCCTTAGGAATTTGCATAAGTGCGCTGTTCTCCTTTTTCATAATGACGACGGTACAGTAATTCCAACTGACCGCCATGTTCTTGAATTAAAGCGAGTTGTCGTTGATATAATCCTCGGAATAAATTGGCAAACAAGAGGGTAAAAATAGCAACCACTAAGCCCATAACGGTAGAAACTAAGGCTTCACTAATTCCTCCTGTAACTGCGGTTGTGCTTTCACCACCAACTTCTCCAATTTGTAAGTTAGAAAAGGCAGTAATTAAACCTAAAATTGTCCCTAACAGTCCTAAAAGCGGGGCAAGACTAACAATGGTTTCAAATACGGTAGAAGAGCGTTTCAAGGTGGGAATTTCTGCTTGGGCTGCACTTTCTAAGGCTAATCGAAATTCTTCTGGTGTAGGTTGGTCTAATTCTAAAGCCTCTAAAAAAATGCGCGCGATCGGTAAGTCGGCATGATTCCGCAGACGCTGGAGGGCTAAATGCGGATCTTCTTGATAAACTCGCAAAATATCCCGCACTAATCGCGGTTGACGACGGTTCAAGCGCAGCCAAAACACTAAACGTTCGATAATTAGGGCGAGAGAGAGAATGGAGAATCCTAGTAACGGATAAGCGACTACCCCACCAGCAGTCAGAAAGTTATTGATTTCCATGACAGTCTAAAATGCTAATAATTTGCAATACTAATCTAAGATAGTAAGCAATAGTTCGACCTAAATGCAAGTATTAAGGGAGAGCTTTCATGTGTTTTCATTCAAGAGAATAAGTCAATTTAAGATCAAAAGTCACTTCTGCTCAGGCTTGACTTTAGTCAGTTGTTCTTTTACCCTAGATTAGGTTATTTATAAATATTATCAATAAAATCACATTAGAGAAATGGCTCTTTCTCAGTTTTCCGTTCATCAACGTTCCCAAGAGCAGCGATCGCGCCAGCGTTTGCTGATAATCAGTCTTGTTGGTTCTCTTATCTTACATGGGGGACTAAGTTTAGTGAAATGGAACGCCGAGCCGAAGCAATCATCAAAAGAGAAAGAAGATCCCATTGAGTTATTAGTTTTAGAGCCACCTCAACCCAAGCCAGAACCACAACCGAAAACTGAACCTAAATCTCAAGCGCGTACATCACAGACTGAATCTCAACCATCGCAACAGAGCCAATCTTCTTCTCAAGTCGGGGAAAGAGCAAGTGTCACTGCTCCGACTCCAAGCCAGCCTAAACCCAAGCCAGAACCCAAATCCGAACCCAAACCCAAGCCGGAACCTGAACCTACTCCTCAACCCGAGCCTAAACCCAAGCCAGAACCCAAATCCGAACCTCAACCCGAACCTAAACCTGAACCCAAACCTAAACCAGAACCTGAGCCTACTCCTCAACCAGAACCTAAGCCGGAGTCAAATACCACAAGACCCGCACCTAAGCCTCTGTTAGATAATAGTGGTATTCGATCAGAGCGAGATCAGAGTGATGATCGCAGTTCAAATTCTAATCAGGAACAAACAGAACCTCAAGAACAAGTTGCAGCCCAAGGAAATAGCGGAAATATAGAGGAAGGAGATAATAACACGCAAGCACAGGGAAATCAGCCGGATCAAGGTGAATCTGAAAATCAAGGAGATGATCCCGATAATGATTCCACTGGAGAGCAACAGCAAGCTAGAGCGAATCCCCCTAGTCGTTTACCCGCAGGAGGCGGAACACTATTAGGCTGTGGAAGCCCGCCCAAAATTGATTTTGCAATACAAGTTCGACCCATCGTGAGCATTCAAGTGAGTCCTGGAGGATCTGTCACCAGTGCCAATATTGCTCGCTCCAGTGGTAAAAGTCGGCTTGATCGCGCAGCCCTAGACTTTGCTCGCAGTTGTCGGTTTCAAGATTCTCCCAATGGTCGCGCTGGGAAAATAGCTGTTAGTTTTGTTCAACAAGGATCACAAGAGGAACAAGAAGCAAAAGAACGAGCGGAACAGCAAGAGAGAGAACGCCAGCGTCAACTTGAACAACAACGTCAAGCGGAACAAGAAGCCCAAGAACAAGCGGAACAGCAAGAGAGAGAACGCCAGCGTCAACTTGAACAACAACGTCAAGCTGAACAAGAAGCCCAAGAACGAGCGGAACAGCAAGAGAGAGAACGCCAACGTCAACTTGAACAACAACGTCAAGCTGAACAAGAAGCCCAAGAACAAGCGGAACAGCAAGAGAGAGAACGCCAG
>JAVLCL010000556.1:0-2004 GCA_031580825.1 Halothece sp. Uz-M2-17 | reverse complement strand
CAGGATGTGACCATTGATCCAAAAGTTGTTTCATTACGGGTTTTTCCCAGACATTCAAAGGTTGTTGTCGATCATCCCGTTGGTTCCAATCTGCAACAACTAAACGACCTTCTGGTTTTAAGACGCGCAGTAATTCTCTCGCAAAACTATCTTTATCAGGAATATGGGGTCCGGTTTCAATTGACCAAACCACATCAAAACTTGCATCAGGAAAAGGTAGCGACATCGCATCCCCAATCATAAATTTTGCAGTGACACCATCGGGGGTAAGTTCTTGTGCCCGTCTCACTTGTTGGGGGCTAATAGTTACCGCAGTGACATCAAAGCCATAATCCTTAGCAAGAATACGACTACTTCCGCCAATACCACAACCAACATCTAAAAGGGTTGTGCCTGTCGGATACTGATCAATCTCTCCCCAACGTGCCATTTCATGAACAAAATCAGCTTTTGCCTCTAAAAAGTCTTTGCGCTGTGGCGGGGAACCATAATGACCGAGATGGATGTGTTCACCCCAATAAAATTCTAAAATGCCATCTTCTGTCCAAGTATCGTAAGAGCTTGCCACAGAATCAGCAGATTGATAGCGACGGGCTGTCACTAGATAAACAATCAATCCAATAAGAAAAAGGAATAATACAATTCCTAGGGTTAAAAGCAATAAATTCATGCCACTTGCTCTTGAGTTGTTAACGGTATTGTTAACGATCTTAATAATTTAGATCAGCCCTTGTCTTCACTACTGATAAATTTTTGAGGGTTGATCTTTTGCGGTAGCAATCACGCGATCGCGCCCTGAATGAGGTAATGCCCACTGATAATGACATTCTTTAGGATTTCCCCAGCACAGATTCAAAATTAATTCTTCCCGTGTTGTTTCTACTTCTAGCCATTCCGTTGCTTCCACTCGCTCGGCAACAGTTTCTCTGTCAATAACCGTGGGAGGATTCCCGTCAGCCCATAAATTTAAATTCTGCGTTGCTTTTCGCCAAAACTCAAAAATATTCGGTTTTACTCGTTTTAAAGTCTCTTTATCTTGAGCAATCGCAATCAGTTGATTATGCAGTTCTGGACACTCTACTTCATAACCATTGAACCGACACACCCGCCATACTAAACCTGAAACTTCATGTTCCCGTTGATATTCGTGAATTTGCGCTCGGAAATCACGATAGGCAAAAACTTTACTTAACTTCTCTGTCCCAATTGCTTTCGCTAAAACAGGGTTATTCAGCCGATCTGAAGAAGAAAATAAAACCCGTTTCCCTTGCCAGGTTTCCCGTAACTCTTGATCTAAAATCTCAATCAATTCTTTGGTGGTATAGCTCATAAGCAAGGTTTCCAGCGCGATCGCGTTTATCCCAATTTAGCAAACAGGAAAGGACTTCTAATCAAAAATCCCCCACCACTTGGGTAGGGGATTGGACATTAAGGCTCGTTAGTTAGAGCAAGATGATTGTCACCACTCATTAACCAAACAATGAGGAAGTTGAGGCAATGAGGAAGGCAGCATAAGTCAGGATGTAACCAACTGCGAAGTGAGCTAATCCAACTAAACGCGCTTGTACAATAGAGAGAGCAACGGGCTTGTCTTTCCAACGAACAAGGTTCGCCAGAGGAGTGCGCTCGTGTGCCCAAACGATTGTTTCAATCAATTCTTGCCAGTAACCGCGCCAAGAAATAAGGAACATGAAACCAGTTGCCCAAACGAGGTGTCCAAAGAGGAACATCCAAGCCCAGACGGAAAGATTATTCATGCCGTAGGTGTTGTAACCGTTAATCAACTGAGCCGAATTCAGCCACAGGTAATCACGGAGCCAACCCATCAGGTAAGTTGAGGATTCGTTGAACTGAGCAACGTTTCCTTGCCATACACCGAGATGTTTCCAGTGCCAGTAGAAGGTAATCCAACCAATGGTGTTTAACATCCAGAAGACGGCGAGATAGAAGGCATCCCAAGCAGAGATGTCACAAGTACCGCCACGACCAGGACCGTCACAGGGG
>JAVLCL010000555.1:0-2004 GCA_031580825.1 Halothece sp. Uz-M2-17 | reverse complement strand
CGCTTATGGCTGCATCTCAGTCCGGGAGAAACGCCAAAACAGTTATTTCCGCAAATTTTACCGAAGTTTCAGCAATCTGACTTTCAATATATCTGTCATCCTATTACTCCTCCAGACGCAACCGACAAATCTCACTTAGAATTAGTCGTCGGATTACCCGATCGCGCCTCTCGCCATAAAGGAGATTGGATTAAAACGGCGATTAACGGACGCTGTGTGCGTTTACCGGAATTAGAACAAACCTTAGTTTCTCAGTTAATGCGAACTTTACCGCGCGATCGGCATCCCATTTGCTGGTTACATTTGCATACTCACCCCAGTTTTATCGACTGGAATCGTCATCCTGCTAAAGCTGAAATTTATCTGCGCCACCTTGAATTTTGGCGAGAAAAAACCATTCATGCTTTAGATGAAGTTTTAAAGCTAAACCCCGAAACTGTCCCTGAAACGGTCCATAATCAAAGGGTGGGAGAACTGTTGCAAGTAGGAGAGAAAAAAGGCACTTATCAAATTGCATCAGTAAAGGAAGAAGACAAAAAAGAAGAAGAAACTGTTAATTTAATTCCTTTACGCGCGATCGCGCAACTGCATAAAACTTATATTATTGCCGAGCATCCCGCAGGAATTTGGCTCATTGAACAGCATATTGCTCATGAACGAATTCTTTACGAGCAATTAGAAGCCCAATGGCAACTGGTTCCCCATGATCCACCCTTAATCCTTAATAACCTTTCCTTACAGCAACAAGAACAACTCGAACGCCTTGGAATAGAAATTGATGCCTTTGGCGAAGACACTTGGGCAATTAGAACCGTTCCCGAAATCTTACAAAATCGTAATGATCTTACCGATGCGATCCTTGAACTTAGCCAAGGCGGAGACTTACAAACTGCCCAAGTCGCCACTGCTTGTCGCAGCGCGATCCGGAATGGAGTACCATTAAGTATTTCCCAAATGCAAGATATTCTAGATGGTTGGCAACGCACTCGCCATCCTCACACTTGCCCTCATGGTCGCCCCATTTACCTTTCTTTAGCCGAAACCTCCCTCGCCAAATTTTTCCGTCGTCACTGGGTGATTGGGAAAAGTCATGGCATTTAAAACAAAAAGTAAATAAAAGTGACGCTCTAATCAGATCAATGATTAAGATTCTCCGTTATCGTTGATATAGGGGAAGATCTATAATTACTCAAATTAAGCAATGCCATCTCAATTACCCGCACCATTTGATCAGCAACCGCCACCACCACAGCAACATTACAGCGATAGTGCTTTGGGCTTAGTTGCCACAAAAAGTTTTCCCGCCATTGTTGGGACAGCAGATATGATGCTGAAATCCGCAGAAGTGACCTTAGTCGGTTACGAAAAAATTGGCAGTGGTCACTGTACAGCAATTGTACGGGGAAAGACAGCAGATGTTCGTCTAGCGGTTGAAGAAGGGGCAAAAACGGCTGAACAATTTGGGCAACTCATTTCTAAGTTAGTCATTCCCCGTCCCATGCCCAATTTAGAAGCAGTGTTTCCGATTGGAACTCGTTTAGTCGAATTAGCCCAACAAAATCGAGGTTACAGTCGTCTCAGTAATCGTGCTATTGGTTTACTCGAAACCAGAGGTTTTCCTGCTATGGTTGCGGGGGCAGATGCCATGTTAAAAGCAGCAGACGTACAACTTGCTTCTTATGAAACTATTGGCGAAGGACTCTGTACCGCGATTATTCGGGGGTCAGTAGCCAATGTTGCCATGGCAATTGAAGTGGGAATGCAAGAAGCAGAAAGAGTGGGAGAACTCCATGCTGTTATGGTCATTCCTCGCTTACTCGAAGACTTGGAACATACCCTTCCTGTTGCTAAATACTGGTTAGAAGAAGAACCCGAAGAACAACCATTATCTTTACCAGAGAAACAAAAAGAAACGACAACAGAACGTCAACCATTATCACTCCCGCAAAAACAAGAAGAAGAAGAACGACAACCCCTCTCTTTACCCCAGAAGCAAGAGGAAGA
>JAVLCL010000554.1:0-2009 GCA_031580825.1 Halothece sp. Uz-M2-17 | reverse complement strand
ACCAATGCTTCCCAGTTTTCCGTGATAGGGCCAAATCATCAACGGATATTTTCCAATCGTATCGAGATGTTTGGCATAATGAAGAGCGTAGGCTTGTAAACTTGCCTCATCCCAGTTTGGAAAATTGGGAATAACCGCCGGATTGACTTTCCAAACCCCTTTTTCAATATCCTGATGAGAAATAATCGTTGTCGCCGGTGTCGGATGTTCTCTCTTGTCATTGACCCAAAAAATAGGATGGAAAATTTGCATCGCCACATGAGTATCCATTGTGGCAATAATATGGCTGATGCGATGGAGATGGCGATAAATAAACTCACATAGACGAATATTATCATCGATCGCGCCACTGCCGGATCGTCCCCCCACATACAATTCAAAACCAGGTAAGCAAAACGTATTTTGCACATCAATCAACAGTAAGCCAATTTTCGTTTCATCTGTATTCGCAGGGAGGATTTCTAATTCTTGTGCCCAATTTTCCGCTTTAGCAGCGCGATCGGGATAAGGCACTTGCCACACTTCTCGCACTTTCTCAGGGTTAAAAAACGAAGGGATCGGCAACTCAGTAAAATAACTCATGATTATTTCCCTTGCTTACAAAGCACTTTCTCTAACATTGTGACGCAGACATGCCGTCCCTTGGTAGGAGAAAATTTTATTTAAACAGAATCGGGATCAATTCCTAGTTCCCGTAATCTTTTGGCGTAGCGTTCGGCTTTAGTTTCTGCTTGGCGCGATCGTTCTTCTAGCGTTAAAAATCGCTCTCCATTTTCGTCATACCAATACAACCATTCTCGCGTAATTTGTTCATACGTTCCTATTTCTTTTCCGATTCCTAAGCCAATTTCTTCTAACCAAATAGGAGACTCATTTCCTAATAACACATACTGCTCATTTTCTAGAGAATACACCTCTAAACGCGGTTTTCTTTTCCGTTGTGGATTATAGATAACGTAATACTGAATCCCTAAATTTTGATACAGTTCTTTTTTAGCTGTGTATTCTCCCCGACGAGTTTGAGACACCACTTCTAACACTAAAATAGGAACTCTTTTCTCTTCCCACAACACATAACTTAAACGTAAGTTTTCATCAATAATGCGAGGAACGCCCACACTTAAAAATCCATCAGGAACGATCGCGCTTTTTTGTGGATCATAATAGATTCCCATATCCACCCCAAAATACCAATCAAAGCGATCTGACCAAATCATCGCGAGGATACTTTTGAGGAGATTCGGGATATAATTTTGTAGTTCATTATCCACAGGAGTTTCATCAGAATCAGGTAAATCTTTGGCGGTGGGGAGATTTTGTAATAAGGAATAGTCTAGCATTGTTCCTTTTAACGCCATGTTGAGTTAACTATTTCTAAGATAACGCTGATTCACGGAGGAACTTTTTTTAACGGTTGAGTCGTGATTAAAAAGCACTTTCTCTAACATAGCGACCCAGAAAGTCCATCCCTTGGTAGGATAAGAGTTTGTAACAACTTATTAAATTTAGACTCTCTTCAGAAAAATTTATGAGTAATCAACACGACGCGATCGCGCCCCACGGCGGACAACTGATTAACTGCATTCCTGATGAAGCAGAAAAACAAGAATTTCTCGCCCAAGCCGAGAGTTTACCTCGTATTCAACTGGATCAACGCGCCTTTTCTGATCTGGAAATGATTGCGATTGGCGGATTTAGTCCCTTGCGCGGTTTCATGGAACAAGGAGACTATGAACGAGTGGTTGAGGATATGCACCTTGAAAACGGTTTACCGTGGTCGATTCCCGTTACTCTCTCTGTTAGTGAAGAAGAAGCCGAACCCCTCAAAGAAGGAAGTTGGATCCGCCTCGATGATCCTAATGGACGCTTTGTTGGTGTTTTAGAACTCACCCAAAAATATCGCTATAACAAAGCCCATGAAGCGATTAACGTTTATCGCACCGATGAAGAAAAACATCCTGGGGTTGCGGTTATCTATCAAAAAGGCGCGATTAACCTCGCCGGACCCG
>JAVLCL010000032.1:1962-13864 GCA_031580825.1 Halothece sp. Uz-M2-17 | reverse complement strand
CAAAAATGGGAATTAAAAAGACGGTCATCCCGATAAACACGGCAAAAGCAAATAACCCAACCGCAACCGGATAAGCCATTGCCGATTTAATTTGCCCTTGTAATCGCGCCATATCTTCCAGTAACTTCGCGATCCGTTCCAGCACTTCATCAAGAACACCACCGGCTTCTCCAGCTTCGACCATACTGACATAAAGCTTGTCAAAGCATTGGGGATGTTTACTCATGGCATCGGAGAGATTCACCCCTTGCTGAACATCACTACCGATTGCAATTAATGCCTTACGAAGTTTAGGATTCGCACATTGTTCAGCCAAAACGCCCAAGCAACGGACAATTCCCACACCAGCATTGACCATAGCAGCAAATTGCCGAGAGAAAATGGCTTTATCCTTAACGCCAACCCCTGAGAGTTTTTCTTCAATCACTGATAAGTCAACATCAAGATCGAGTCCCGCTTTTTTCGCCCGACCAATTTTCGGATATTTGCCCCGTAATAACCGTTGTGCTTCTACAGGTGATGCTGCGTTGACCTTTTCTTTGGTTCGTTTGCCCTTGGCATCTTGAACTTCCACCACATAAGTTGTCATGGCTCTATCTCCTCAATCACTATTAACGACGTGCATTTGCTTTCACTTTGGCTTTGCCAGATGCTCCTCCTGCCGTTAAGCGATAGAGTTCATCGGGCTTACTGCTTTTAGAAAGTGCTTCTTCCATAGAAATAGCCCCTTTATTTACCCAATCGGCTAGGGATTGTTCCATAGTTTGCATTCCCAGTTTCATTCCGGTTTGAATCGAAGAGTAAATTTGTGAGGTTTTTCCTTCTCGAATTTGGTTCGCGATCGCGGGGGTAACAACCATGATTTCTTGAGCTAAAGCCCTTCCAAATTCACCGGGTTTAGGATTTTGTTTTTTCGGTAAGCATTGACTAAAGACTGCAATTAAAGAGCCTGACAACTGAGCTCGAATTTGCTCTTGTTGTTCTGCTGGGAACACATCCACCATCCGATCCACCGTGGCAGCAGCAGAACTGGTGTGTAAGGTTCCAAAGACTAAGTGACCCGTTTCAGCTGCGGATACGGCAAGAGAGATCGTTTCCAAGTCCCGCAATTCTCCAACGAGAATAATATCAGGATCTTCCCGTAGTGCTGCTTTCAAGGCATTGGCAAAACTTTTGGTATCTTCCCCTTTTTGCCGTTGGTGGAAGAGACATTTTTCATTGGGAAACACATACTCAATGGGATCTTCAACGGTTAAAACGTGCTCATAGCGGGTGCGATTAATTAAATCGAGAATCGCAGCCAGTGTGGTTGTTTTCCCAGAACCCGTCGGTCCAGTTACTAAGATTAAACCCCGAGGGCGACCTGCCATTTCTTTAACTACATCGGGTAATCCTAACTTTTCGTAGTTGGGAATTTTTGAAGACAAAGCCCGTAAACAGGCTGCATAACAACCCCGTTCTTTATAAACATTGACTCGAAATCGAGCCAGTCCTTTTACCCCATAAGAACAGTCTAATTCCCAATTTTGTTCTAATTGTTTCCGTTGGCTATTATTCAGCATGGTGAAAATGAGCCGTTGGGTTTCTTGAGGGGTGAGGGGGTCATCGGTGGCGGGTTGTAGTTTCCCATTAAAGCGGAAATACACAGGCGCGCCGGCTTGAATATGCATATCCGATCCGCCTTTTTCCACTAATTGCTCCATCAAGTCTTCAATCATTAAATCCATTTTTTCTTTCTCCGCAATTGAGAGATTCACTACATCTAACTAACACTATACAATTAATAATTAAACATCTTCCGAAGTTGACATTACCATTTTAAGAATGATGACATTTTATGGTTATTTTTACGTAAATACCAATCTTCTAAAAGTGTTAATTGTTAATTCTTTCTTGTTAAAGATTCCTTGATTTATTCTTGGAAGCGAGGCGTTAAACAATAAGGACAATCTAACCATTCTGGTTGCAGTTCTGCTGAACAGGTATTACAGGTGAGTGAACTTTTACGTTTCGCTTTTAGTTCTGCTTCCACACCAGAGTCAGTAAAGGTGACTCGTTCCACTTCATCTAAGGTTGTGTATCCTTGTCGGACGAGGTTCAAACTATAAGCAAGGAGGGTTTGCATCCCTTCCTCGACTGCAGTTTCTTTAATCCGTTCTGTGGGTGCTCCTTCGTTGATGAGGGTTTGTAAGGTTTCACTCATCGCCATGATTTCATAAACCCCTGCTCGTCCTTTATAGCCAACGCCATTACACTTACTGCACAGTTTATTTTTCTTCCGCGCCTGCTCAATTTCGTCTGGTTGTAGAGTATTAGCTTTGTAGAAAGTGACTTCGTCTTCTTTTGCTGCGGATAAACCAAACCGAGCCAGTTCTTCTTGAGTGGGATTATAAGGGATGCGACATTGACTACAAACTCGACGCATTAAACGTTGGGCAAGGACACCAATTAACGAACCCGAGACCATAAAGGGTTCCACGCCCATTTCATCTAAACGCGCGATCGCGCCGGCAGCATCATTGGTGTGTAAGGTGGTTAAAACCAAGTGTCCGGTTAACGCTGCTTCAATTGCTGTTTTTGCCGTTTCTTTATCTCGGGTTTCCCCCACCAGAATAATATCGGGGTCTTGGCGGAGAAATGACCGTAGAATTGAGGCAAAATCCATGCCTTTTTCTCGAATCACCTGCACCTGTGTAATGCCAGGTAATGCATATTCAATCGGATCTTCTGCGGTGCTAATATTCACACCTGGATCATTACGCTCAGCAAGAATCGAATACAGGGTGGTTGATTTCCCCGAACCCGTGGGTCCAGTTACTAAAATCAGACCAAAAGGACGACTTGCCATATCCCTGACGAGATCTAAACTTTTTTGGTCTGTAATTAATTTATCCAATCCCAGTTGGGTTGCACTATTATCTAAAATCCGTAATACAATCTTTTCCCCATAACGACTGGGAAGCGTGCTCACCCGAAAATCCACATTACGTCCTTTGTATTTCCGACGAATTTTGCCGTCTTGGGGCATCCTACGTTCCGCAATATCTAACTCTGCCATAATTTTAAAGCGAGCAGCGATCGCGGGAGAAATTTTAATCGGCAAGTTGTCAAAGGTTTCTTGCAAAACCCCATCACGTCGCATCCGTACCCTGACAAATTCTTCTTGAGGTTCAATATGAATATCAGAAACCCCATCTTTTAGAGCCTTAATTAAAATCCGGTTGACTAAATTAATAATGGGGGCAGCTTGGGCATCGCCCAATGATTTCTCTAGATCAGCATCTGTATCGTCATTAACTTCTTCCAAGCCTTCGACATCTAAATTGGCGATGTCTTTACTAACATCAAGTTGATCATCTTCTTGGGCTTGTTCTTGTTGCGCCGATTGCTCATCCAAATATTGACCAATGATGCGTTCATAATCTTCCAATGTCATGACGACCCGTTGGGGAATAAAACCTTTGGGGCGTAAAATACGAGTTAAATCATCTTGAGCCGTCAATTCATCGGGATTCACCATACCCACTAACAGCGATGGTGGACGGGTTTCACGTTTCGATAAAGGTAGCAACTTGTGGCGACGACATAGATCCAACGGGATAATGTCATCAATCAACTCTGCAATTGGATATTCCTCAAGATCCGTAACTTCCGGATCTAAAGACTCAACCCCGTAATAAATTTTTAATTCAAATAAATGATGTCTTTTATACTGACGATACAGTTCTGGCGGTAGGTCTTTACCCGTGACTGCACTCAGAGCTTCGGTAAAAGACTGCTTTCCCTCTGATTGGGTGACTTGTTGTCTGGCTTGTTCAATTTCTTTACTACTCGCATAGCCAGCTTGAATTAATTTATTTCCAAATGGGGAGGAGTCACGTAATGTGGTTAAGGCTCTTTGACGTTTTTTCGCAGACGAGGAATGAGTCATGGCAATAATAGCTGTGAGTTGGACATTAACGAAGAGTCGCCGGAAACTCCATTTTTGTTAAGGGAGGGGTAAGTCCTGTCAAAAAATGCAAGTCCTCACTTCAAAAGTAGAGTAATCTGTGACTTTAAGTGTTTATAACCAAGTTCAGACAAAATTAGTAAGTTGAATCTGATTGACCTATCTTCAGGATATCGAGTATTCGCTGAAGATACTACTGCAATTCTTGACTGGGCATGATGTTGTCCTTTCTCGTCTTGTATAAATGATTTAAATCGCTTTTCTGACTTCAAGCTGAATTGTCAATATTCTTTATAAAATTCTGTCAAACGAATTTCTACGGTATTACCACAACACTGAAAATTAGTCATAGCAGAGGGTTTCAACGATGACATCGTTGCCAGACCATTTGTTTTTTGTTTTTGTCAATATTTATATTAAAGTAAACCCAAAATAATAAAATTGAAATTTAATTTGATTTGAAAAAGATTTATTAGATCAAAAAAAGACTTTTTATCTTTTATATTTTCTTTAGCTTTAGTTAAAGTCCTAAGTTTAATTAAACAAGCCTTTCATTTCCAAAGTCTCTGCGTAATAATTGCAATCAATAAGAAAGGCAAAGCAGAGGAAAACACTGTGAAATTATCAGTTTACGGAAAAGGCGGAATTGGCAAATCAACAACAAGTTGCAATATTTCAGTCGCTCTTGCTAAACGGGGCAAAAAGGTTTTACAAATTGGCTGTGACCCCAAACATGACAGCACCTTTACCCTAACTGGATTTTTAATTCCAACGATTATCGACACTTTACAAGAAAAAGATTTTCATTATGAAGATATTTGGCCAGAAGATGTGATTTATCGCGGTTATGGGGGCGTTGATTGTGTCGAAGCAGGCGGTCCCCCAGCTGGTGCTGGCTGTGGTGGTTATGTCGTTGGTGAAACGGTGAAACTGCTGAAAGAACTCAATGCCTTTGACGAATATGATGTCATTCTCTTTGATGTTCTCGGTGACGTAGTTTGTGGTGGGTTTGCTGCCCCTTTAAACTATTCTGATTACTGCATGATTGTCACTGATAATGGCTTTGATGCTCTATTTGCAGCAAACCGCATTGCTGCTTCCATTCGAGAAAAATCTCGGACTCATCCTTTACGGCTAGCAGGATTAATTGGTAATCGGACTTCTAAACGAGATTTAATTAATAAGTATATTGAAGCGGTTCCCATGCCGGTTTTAGAAATTCTCCCCTTAATTGAAGATATTCGTGTGTCTCGGGTCAAAGGCAAAACCATTTTTGAAATGGCAGAAACCGAACCGATGTTAGATGAAGTGGCGCAATACTATCTCAATATTGCCGATCAACTCTTAGCACTTCCGGAAGGGGTGGTTCCCGATGATGCACCGGATCGCGATCTGTTCTCTTTATTATCGGATTATTATCTCAATCCTGCTGATGGCGATAGCACCAAAGGTACACCGATAGAAGAAAGCGAAGAATTAGAAGCATTAATGGTCTAGGACAGTTACCAGTTACCAGTGAACAAAGAACGAATAACGAATAACAAATGACAGAACAAACCGCTTTAAATTTTGAATGTGAAACGGGAAATTATCATACCTTTTGCCCGATCAGTTGTGTGGCGTGGCTGTATCAGAAGATTGAAGATAGCTTCTTTTTAGTCATTGGGACGAAAACTTGTGGTTATTTCCTGCAAAACTCCATGGGAGTAATGATTTTTGCAGAACCCCGTTATGCAATGGCAGAGTTGGAAGAAGGGGATATTTCGGCAAAACTAAGTGATTACGAAGAATTAAAACGGTTATGTTTACAAATTAAGCGCGATCGTAATCCCAGTGTCATTGTTTGGATTGGCACTTGCACCACTGAAATTATCAAAATGGATTTAGAGGGAATCGCGCCAAAACTGGAAGCGGAAATTGGCATTCCGATTGTAGTTGCACGGGCAAATGGCTTAGATTATGCCTTTACCCAAGGGGAAGATACGGTTTTAGCTGCAATGGTGAATCGTTGTGATGATACGCCTCAAATTGAAGCGGAAGCGGAACCCGAACCCAAGAAAAATGGCTTCTCTCGCCTCTTGAACTTTGGACAGAAAGAAGAAGAAGCGCAACCAGAGGAAACAGAATGTAAAGATCATCCCCCCTTAACTCTATTTGGATCAGTTCCCGACTCGGTGGAAACGCAATTAAGTCTGGAGTTGAAAAAACAAGGGATCAAAGTTTCTGGTTGGTTACCTTCCAAACGCTTTACAGAGTTACCCAGTATTGAAAAAGGAAATTATGCCTGTGGTGTGCATCCCTTCTTAAGTCGAACGGCAACGAATTTAATGCGTCGGCGTAAGTGTAAACTAATTGGTGCGCCCTTCCCCATTGGTCCGGATGGGACTCGCGCTTGGATTGAAAAAATTTGTTCTGTGTTTAATATTGAACCGGAAGGTTTAGAGGAACGGGAAGCTCAGATTTGGGAAAGTGTAGAAGACTATGTGAAGCTAGTCCGTGGGAAGTCTGTCTTCTTTATGGGAGATAACTTACTCGAAATTTCCTTAGCCCGTTTCTTAGTCCGTTGTGGAATGACCGTGCATGAAATTGGCATTCCTTACATGGATAAACGCTATCAAGGGGCTGAGTTAGCGTTTTTAGAACAAACTTGCGAAGAAATGGGGGTAGGACTCCCGCGCATTGTGGAAAAACCGGATAACTATAATCAAATTGAGCGCATTATGGAAGAAAACCCTGATTTGGTGATCACCGGAATGGCACACGCGAATCCTTTAGAAGCTCGTGGCTTTAGTACCAAGTGGTCGGTTGAGTTTACTTTCTCCCAAATTCAAGGCTTTACCAATACTCGCGACTTACTAGAATTGGTGACTCGTCCCATGCGTCGGAATAATAACCTGCAAGAGTTAGGCTGGACAAACCTAGTACAGGAAGAGGACGCAAAACGAATTACCGTCTAAGTCTATTTATAGTTACCATTGTTTTACCCTTGTAGGGTGGGCAATACCCACCCTACAAATACTACTTTCCCCTCTCCCTAACTCCCCCTCGCCCTCTCTCACCTCGATCAATTTTTAGCAGACATTGATCAATTGGATATCGCTTGGGAAATGCTGGACAACTTGCTATCATACAGCAGTAGAGTTTTTAATACTACTTTAAGAGAGAATCGGAACTATGGATATTTTGACATTAGGTTGGGTTGCATTTTTAGCTCTGTTTACTTGGTCGATTACGATGGTGGTTTGGGCGCGTAACGGATTTTAAATGAGGTGAACTGTGGAAATTTTATCTCCCCTGAATGTACTGTTTCTGGTTGCGTTTGTCTTGCTAGTCTTAGTCAGTGGTGGTATTTTGTATCTCACCGCGATCGAGTGGCGCGATCGACGTCGTCAGTCGCGGGATAAAAAGGGGAATTAACATTTCCCGAACTGAATCAGAAACAGATTCATTTGAAAAGAAATCTGGGGCGGAAGTGATTTCCGCCTTCTTTTTGTCCATGAAAAAAAACCTCCCCTAAAAGGAGAGGAGGAAAAACGATCGCGCTTCCTAAATTAACTTTCAGCTGGTTTCACTCGGGATTCTGCTTTTGCCATTACTTCCGCTTTATTATCTAGCATCTGACCAGGATAATGTTCTAATTCTTTGGTGGATAAGGCAATTCGTCCTTGATATTCATCCACATCCACAATCATGACTTTAATGGTTTCGCCAACAGTTAAAACTTCCTCCAGAGATTCTACTCGTTTCTGGCTCACTTGCTTAATATGGAGTAAACCGGTAACACCCGCAGCCAGTTCAACAAACGCGCCATAGGGTTTGAGATTAACCACTTTACCTTCAATCAAGCTACCGGCAATAATCTGACCCATGGCATCCGCTTTCGCTGCTTCCCGTTGCGAGAGTACCAAGCGTTGATCATCTGGTTTCACTTCAATTAGGAGTCCAGTTATTGTTTGACCAATAAGGTCATCTAAATTATCTCCTGCCAGTAAATGCGATCGCGGGACGAAAGCCCGCAAGCCCATAATTTCACCTTTAACACCGCCACGGTTACTTCCGGTCACTTGCATTTCGACAGGTTTGCGTTCGGTTTGATATTCCTCTAGGGTTTCCCAAACGCGCTGTTCTTGGAGTTGACGACGAGAAAGCGTAACTTGTCCATCAGCATTTTGCTCACGAATGACTAAAAATTCCAGTTCTTCCTCAAGGGGAATCACATCTTCAAAACGAGTCGCTCCCCCCAGCTTGGCTTCTTTCAGGGGAAGCAGTCCAGGAGATTTTCCCCCGATATCAATATAGGCAACGTCACTATCGTAGTTAACGGCTTTTCCGCGGACAACTTCTCCTTGCTGAAAGTGGTAATCGTAATCAGCGAGGGCTTTTTCAAAATCATCTTGGGAAAAAGGAACGTTAGCTTGAGATTCGGGAGAAGGGGTGAAATCGGAGGTCATTTTAAATTAAACAGTATGCGTAAAAAAATAGAAATGGGGAAAACCATTCAGAAATATCATATCGGTTTTCCCCGACTGGTTTAGATTAATCGGTTAACTATTTCAAAGTTTCTTGAAATAATCCCTTAACTCGTTCCCAGGCATCTTGCGCAGCAGTCGGGTGATAGCTCGCTCGTTGATCACAGAAAAAGCCATGATCGGCTCCATCATAGCGAAATATACGGTGGGGAATATTCTGTTTTTTAAGTTCTGCTTCAATTTGATCCACTTGGTCTAAAGGAATGAGGGGATCTTCAGTTCCAAAGAAAGCGTAAATTGTGCCTTTGATGTCTTTGGTGCGAGTAATAGTGGCTTCACCCCCACCCGGGGTTTCTGTAGCAATCCCTGCACCATAAAACGAAGCTGTGGCTTGAATATCGGGAAGGGTTGCTGCAAGATAAACCACATGACCCCCAAAACAGAAGCCAATACTGCCAAACGTTCCGTTACATTGTGGAAGAGATTTTAAGTAATTAATCGTGGATTGAATATCGTTGAGGAGTTCACTGGCTTTAGTTTGTTGTTTATATTTTCTGCCTTCTTCTAAATCTTCGGCAGTATAACCGACGGCAAAACCTGGGGCTTGGCGTTGATAAATAGCGGGCGCGATCGCGATGTAGCCTTCTTTCGCAAACCGTTGGCTGACATCTTTAATATGGCTATTGACCCCAAATACTTCTTGAATGACAATCACCCCTGGATAAGTGCCTTCAGCTGCGGGTTGAGCCAGATGAGCATCAATTTGGACATCACCGGCATTAACTTTAATATCTTGGGTTGTAATTTCAGACATAATAATAGTTCTTAATGGGTTGTAGAGGCTTCGCTTTGAATTTTAACGGAATCACAACTTCCCTTGAGAAGGGGATGGTTTCAGCATTCCATCTTCGAGATAAGTAATGCGATCAGCAACATCTTGAATTCTCGGGTCATGGGTCACAATTAAAACAGTACAGTCATGTTCTTTGGCTAAACGGCGCAATAATTCGGTAATGCGATGACCACTGTGAGAATCGAGGGCTGCAGTGGGTTCATCTGCCATAATTAAAGGGGGAGTTCCGGCGAGGGCGCGAGCAATAGCAACACGCTGTTTTTGTCCACCGGATAAGTCTCTCGGTTTTTGGTTGGCGTACCGTTCTAAGCCCACTTGTTCTAAAAGAAATTGTGCATCATAGCGGGCTTGTTTTCCTTGAATGCCTTTGAGATTCAGAATAATTTCTACATTTTCCGCAGCAGTCAGGGCGGGAAAGAGATTAAAGTTTTGAAAGATAAAACCAATATATTGACGACGAAAAGCCGTGCGTTTTTTTCGAGACAATTTTGTAATCTCTTGTCCCAATAAATAGACCTGTCCACTGGTGGGGGTGAGAAGTCCCGCTAAGATAGATAGGAAGGTGGTTTTTCCAGATCCTGAGGGTCCCATTAACAATTGAATACTTCCCCGTTGCGCTTCCCAAGTAATGCCATGGAGAATGGGAATTTCTTCCCGCCCTGATTGAAAAAACATGGTAATGTCTTGGGCGTAAATAGAGGAATTGGTAACGGAATTCGATGCTGGAAATGAATTTGATCGCGCTGGCGTTTTAAATAACACAATAATGAAGCAGAAAAGACTCTCTACGCCTTAAAGACGATGGCTGGGTCAACACGGTTAACTTTTTGAATCGCAAACAGGGCCGAACCTATACACATGATAATTGTAATCACAAAGATCGCGATCGCGCTGGTGGGGGTAATTAATAATAATGTCCCTTGATTCCAATTAATCCACTGCGCTAGTCCTAAACATAAAATCATGGCGGGTAAGTAGCCTAAAATTGACATCCACAAGGCTTGTTCGATAATCACCCGATTAATCATCCCTGCTGAAGCCCCCATTGCTTTTAATGTACCAAATTCGCGAATGTGGTCAGAGACAGAAGAATACAAAATTTGACTGACGACAACAATGCCCACAATAATGCCGACGACTGTGCCTAAACCTAAAATCAAACCGATTCCGGTGCGTTGTTGCCAATAGGTTTGCGTTTTTGCGATGAGTTCTTCCTGAGTATAAACTGAGACTTGGTTTAATTCTTTTTCTAATCGTTGTTTTAAGGTAGAGAGTTCGACTCCTGCTTCTGGTTGTACCAAAATAAATGTAATCATATCAGAAGCAACTAAATCTCTTGGCGCACTCGCAGGAGTGACTAACCCTGCTTCTCCTGTTTTGGGTTCAAAGCGATTGACACATTCTAACTCTGATGACCCTTGCGGTAAGCGACACTGAATCTGAGAGGTTTGTCCCGCATTGAGATAAGCGGTGGCATTTTTCAGGGAGGTTAAAACAAAGGGATTGGAAATCATGGATGCATTTCCTTCCGTTAACCCCACTACTTTCGCCGGTAACGCATTCATCTGGACTTCTGTTTCCAGTTGTTGAACGTTTAAACTATCTTGATCGGTGCGGTCAATCATGACAGTGTAAGGTTCATTTAAGTCACTTAAAGTCCCTTCTAGGATTTCAGGTGGACGATATAATTGACCATTGGGGCTAAAGCCAACCATGCGCGATCGCGCCATTTCTCCATCTGAGGGATACCATTGCGCTCCCGAAAACAATAACCCTTCTGCACGAGCAACACCTGCAATTTTTCGCGCTTTAATGAGTTCAGAGACCGGGAGGGGTAAGGTCAATTCTAGCTGCACGAGAGAATCGGAAGTGACCCACAACGCAGCCGAAGAATTATTAATCAGCGCCACAGTAGATTGACTAAATCCACTAAAAATCCCCGTCTGCAAAGTGACGAGACTGACTGCAAATAAAATCCCAGCTTGCGCCACTAAAAAGCGGGGGATATCTTCGAGAAGGTTTTTACGGGCAAGAGAAACCATTGATTTGTTATTTAGTCATTAGTCATTAGTCATTAGTTATTTGTTATTTGGGAAAAGTAATTGTAAGGTGAGCAATGCCCACCCTACTTTGGTCAGGAGATCAGCTTAACGCATGGTGACAAATTCTTCGGCTACGGAGGGATGAATAGCAACAGTAGCATCAAAATCAGCTTTGGTCGCGCCCATTTTAATGGGAATGGCAACCCCTTGCATAATTTCGGCTGCTGCTTCACCGACCATATGCGCACCTAACACGCGATCGCTGCTTTTTTGAACCACTAACTTTAACATCGCTTTCTCTTTCCGTTGTGTAACACTAAAGTAAGTGGAACCAAAGCGGGCGCGATAAATTTTTATGTCTTCTTCCCCAAATTGTTCTCTGGCTTCAGCTTCGGTAAAGCCCACCGTTGCTGCTTCGGGGCTAGTAAAGACCGCTGAGGGGACATTTTCATGACTCATGATCCGATCTTTCCCACCAAACTCAGTATCCGCAAAGGCGCGTCCTTCTTGAATCGCAACCGGTGTCAGATTAATGCGATCTGTGCAGTCACCGACGGCGAAGACATTGGGAACGGTCGTGCAACTACAA
>JAVLCL010000032.1:0-1952 GCA_031580825.1 Halothece sp. Uz-M2-17 | reverse complement strand
ATTTACTGCGATCGCGCCGTTGTTGACTTCAACGCGAGTATTTTCTAGTCCTAATTTTTCTAAACGAGGAATGCGTCCAGTTGCAGCTAAGACCACATCCGCCATGATTGTTTCTGCGCGATCGCCGGTTGTGGTTAATTTTAACCCATCCTTCGTTTTTTCAATAGATTCAATTTCTGTATTTCCCCAAATATTAACCCCTTGTTCAATGAGACTATTTTGCAGATGTTCCTGAATATCTTGATCGAACCCACGTAAAATATAGGGGCGACGAATAATTTCTGTCACTTGTGACCCCAACGCATTGAGGATACAAGCAAATTCAACACCAATATAACCGCCACCGAGAACCACAAATCGTTTGGGCTGTTTCGGTAAAGTAAACATGGCATCAGAAACGATCGCGTGTTCAATCCCTGGGACATCAGCTTTTTCCGGAATGCCCCCCACTGCAATTAAAATCTTATCGGCGGTGACTTTTTCTTCCCCAATTTGGAGGGTATGGGCATCTATAAATTGAGCATAACCTCGATAAACAGTGACATCAGCTTTATCCAGCATTCGCTGATAGACCCCATTGAGGCGATCCACTTCTCCATTCACAACTTTTGTCATTTTTGTCCAGTCGAGAGTTGCCTCTCCCACTGACCAACCATAATCTTTAGCATCTTCAAAGCAATGGGGAAAATGAGATGCATAGACCATCAATTTTTTCGGGATGCAACCGCGATTCACACAAGTTCCCCCTAACCGATCAAACTCCGCCAGTCCCACTTTTGCCCCATATTCTGTGGCACGACGGGCAGCAGCAATGCCACCGGATCCGCCGCCAATGACAAATAAATCATAATCATAACTCATAAAAATACTCCTCTATATTTGTTCTTAGTTCTTTGTTCACCTTGTCACCCTGTCATCCCCTCACCCTCTCTCCTTGGAATGATTTCCTGTGGTTACTCTGATTCATCATTACGTTGCGCCAATTCCGAGGGAGGACGGTCATTACTCCATGCCCACCACACTTCACCACAGTCACATTGATAAAATTCTTGCCATTTACGCTCATAATTATCGCCAATAACGGGCGCACGACGATTAATCCAAACCCGTTGTGCTTTTCGAGGTTCATTTCCGCACTGGGGACAATAAAAATCAAGAGAATGAACCGCATCATTGGTCCATTTGGGGGGAATGGGGCTGAAGGCTTCCATATTACTTATTTGTGGCTAACAACAAGTTCCGTCGTAATTGGTCGAGAGCATGGCACGCACTGATATGACGAATGGTCTCTCGTAAGCGTTGTTCTCCTAGCCGTAATTCTAGCTGATCGGTGGTTTGATCGGGATTAGCAATGCCAACATAAACTAAGCCCACGGGTTTTTCTGCGGTTCCGCCCGTGGGACCAGCAATCCCTGTAATGCTCAAGCCCCAATCACTATGGAATTGTTTTTTCACCCCCAGTGCCATTTGTTGAGCAACGGTTCCACTGACGGCGCCTTCTTGGTTGAGAGATTCAGCTTTGACCCCTAATAACCCCTGTTTCACTTCATTGCTGTAAGCAACGGTTCCGCCGAGGAAATAACCGGAACTCCCAGAAACGGAAGTCAGCATCGCGCCTAAGCCACCCCCCGTACAGGATTCAGCAACCGCAACGGTTTGTTTCGCACCTAAGAGGAGATTCCCCACGACACTCGCTAAGGTATCGTCATCTGCCCCAAAGTAGTCTTGTCCAGCGATGGTTTGAATTTGTTGTTCTAAAGGCTGAATTAGCGCGATCGCGCCCTCATGAGATCCCGCCCGTGCTGAAATCCGCAAACGCACTTCCCCTTTGGAGGCGTAGGGGGCAACAGTGGGGTTTTCCATTTCTAACAAAGCACTGACTTTTTCCGCCAGATTCGATTCTCCAATCCCCCAAAACCGTAAGGTGCGACTCAGAATAACATTTGCGCCCC
>JAVLCL010000031.1:0-13949 GCA_031580825.1 Halothece sp. Uz-M2-17 | reverse complement strand
CTATTCTTCCTTTTTAATTGGTATTAACTTATCATACTCACTCTAGAAGAGCCAATTTATTTTGGAATTATCCAGAAATTAGTGGAAATGGAGAATTATGGCATTGGTGTGCTGATGCTTTAGCTTCAGAATACAGTAAACTTTGTCAATTATTAGGAACACAATCTAACTCTATCCAACTAAAAGAACTGGAAAAATACGACTCTAAATCAATTCAAATCAACTCTGCTTCTGCTGATAGTTTATTCCATATTCCTGATAACTCTGTTGATACCATCGTCACTGACCCTCCTTATTACGCAACTATTCAATATGCAGAAATATCAGACTTTTTCTACGTCTGGCAAAAAAGAGTTTTAGAAGGTATTCACCCCGAACTTTTCCTCACTGAACTCACCGATAAAGATAGAGAAGCCGTTGCTAACTCTTCCCGTTTCCGTAACATGGGAGTCTCCCCCGACGAACTCGCCAGCCAAGACTACGAAGGGAAAATGCAAATGGCGTTCGCTGAATACTATCGCGTCTTAAAAGAACATGGCGTGATGACCGTTCAGTTTAACCATAAAGACTCTGGCGCGTGGGATGTCCTAACCAAATCTCTCATTGATGCAGGCTTCGAGATTACCGCATCTTGGGCGGTTAGTACCGAAAGCCCCCAAAACCTCCACCAAGCCAAGAAAAATAGCGTTTCCAGCACCGTTTTATTAGTCTGTCGTAAACGCGACCCCAACGCCGAACAAGCCTGGTGGGATGATTTGCGCCCCGAAGTTGCCAACCTTGTAGAGTCTCGCGCCCCTGACTTTGAAGCCAACGACATCACAGGAATTGACCTTTATCTTAGCGCCTTTGGTCCCGCCCTCAACGTCTTCTCCCGTTCCTACCCTATCCTCGATAGTACAGGAGAAGAAGTCCGTCCCGAAAAAGCCTTCGCCGAAGCGAGAACCGCCATTGCAAACTACCGCTTCCAAAAACTGGTACAAAGCGACACCGCAGGGTTTGACACCTTAACCCAATGGTATCTTCTGGCGTGGGATGCGTTCAAAGCGCGAGAGTTCCCCTTTGATGAAGCGCGACAGTTAGCCTTAGCCATTGGTGGGTTTAACGTCACCGACTTAGCAAAAGTCCATAAACTCCTCGACTCCGCCAGTGGAAGCTGTAAACTCTTAACCCCTATTCAGCGCCTGAAAAAACGCGCCTTTTCCATCAACCCCCAAGAATTTTCCGCCCAACATTTAGTGAATGGACTTCATGCGATTATCGCCCTTTATCAAGAAGAAGAAAACATCCAAATGGTACGGCGGTTTATGCACGATACAGGGTTAGTTAGTAATGATATGTTTAGTAAAACAATGGAAGTGGCGTTTAAGGTAATTCCGCAAAATGTCCCTGAACATAAAGCGTTATTAGACTTATGGTTAGCCATGGATGAAATTAAATCTAAGGTGCTTTACGAACAAATGGAGATCAACTTAGACGATGGACAGATGAATTTAGGGATTTAGTTATTTGTTATTCGTTATTTGTTGTTTGGGAGAAGGGAATGGCAAAATTTTCAGAGTTGAGAGTTTATCAACTAGCAGAAGAATTGGCTAATCAGCTTTGGGTTATCGTTGCAAAATGGGATTACTTTGCTAAAAATACTGTCGGGAAACAAATCATTCGATCTGCTGATAGTATTGGCGCAAATATTGCTGAAGGAAATGGACGTTATAATTATAAAGATAATCAACGTTTTATTAAAATAGCAAGAGGTTCTCTCTATGAAACTCGCCATTGGCTAAGACTCGCTTATAATCATAAACTTTTAACCGAGGAAGAAATCAATCAAATTAAGCCCTTAATCGAAGAACTTTCCCCGAAACTTAACGCCTACCTCAACTCAATAAAGAAACACGAACCAATAACTAATAACGAATTAGGACTAGAATAATGAGTAAAAAATTAACCCCCGCCAGAAGAGTTGCACCAGGAAAAATCTTGAATCGGGAGTTAGAAGCACGGGACTGGACAAAAAATGATCTAGCAGAAAGAATGGGATATTCTGTAGAAATAATTGAAGCAATTCTAAAAGGAGATCAACAAATTACAACTGAGATTGCAAATGATCTAGGTAAGAGTTTAGAAACATCGGCTGATATTTGGATAAATTTAGAAAACAACTATCGTTCCGAGTTAGATAATCAAGCCCGTCCTGTCAAAATTAATAATATGTAGTTATTTTCTTGATTAACTTCAAATAACTGAGAACAAAAATGGATTACCATCAAATCATTACAATTGAACCTGGAAAACGTAGCGGAAAACCCTGTATTCGAGGAATGCGAATTACTGTCTCTGATATTCTAGAATACTTAGCAGGTGGAATGACTGAAGAGGAAATTTTAGAAGATTTTTCTGAATTAACTCCTGAAGATATTAAAGCCTGTCTTGCTTTTGCTGCTGACCGTGAGAAAAAGCTATTTGTAACTTCATTGTGAAACTGCTATTAGACGAAAATCTTTCCGACCGTATCATTAATAGGATTGTTGATCTATATCCTGATTCTACCCATGTTAAGACTGTTGGTTTAACAAACACCGATGATGCAGTAATTTGGGAGTATGCAAAAGCCAATGATTTTGTCATTGTTTCTAAGGACTCTGACTTTTATCAACGTAGCTTACTTTATGGTCATCCTCCTAAATTTATTTATCTTCGTATTGGAAACAGGCCAACCTCTAAAATTGTTCAAGTTCTCAGAGATCAATTTGACACCATTAGCCAGTTTTGTAATAGCGCAACGGAAAGTATTTTAGTGCTAACTTAGCCAAATAACGAATAACAAACCATGCAAACATTACCTGATTACACTTGGCGCATTGGTTACTCCAGTAACGAACATAACCCCATCCTTGAATTTTACATTCCCGCCTTAGAACGGTCTGTCAACTATGATCGCAAATCAGGCTTTTTCAGTAGTCGCATTCTTAGCAAAGTAGCTCAAGGATTAGGCGCGATGTTAGACAATAATGGTAAAATGCGTCTGATTATGGGCTGTCAGTTTAGTCCCCAAGATTTAGAAGCGATTGAAAAAGGTTATGCGCTGCGGGAGGCTTTAACCACTCGCCTCGATACGGAGTTAACCTCTCCTGAAACCTTCGCCCAACTGAAACATTTTGAAATCCTCAGTTGGCTAATTCAAAACGAATATTTAGATATAAAAATCGCTATTCCTTTCAAAAAAAATGGACTTCCTGAATCATCGGAAACTCAAATTAATCCGCAACATATTTTCCATGAAAAAGTGGGAATCTTTACCGATGCTGAGAATAACCAATTAGTCTGTTTTGGGTCAAATAATGAATCCCTAAGTGGCTGGGAACAAAATGTTGAATCGTTTCATGTTTACTGCTCATGGGAAGGGGGAAGAGATTTAGAACGAGTTTCAGAAGAAGTGTTTCGCTTTGAACAACTTTGGAATAATTTTGCACCGAATGTGAAAACCTTTGAAGTTCCCGAAGCGGTGCGTCAAAAACTCTTACGCTACACTCCAAATACGAAACCAACCTGGAATCAAAAAGTAGAATTCGATACTCGCCCTATAGTAATTCCCAAGGAGAATTATCAGGTGAATAGTAGTGGGAGCATCTTGCTCCCTAACAACGATCGCGCCGATACCGTTTCTAACAGCAACCAAGACACTTTTTCTAACAGCGACCGAGACGGTCGCACTACGAAAATTAATTGGAATGACTATAACACTCAAACCGCCGACGAAGAACAAATAACGAATAACCAACCACAAATAACTAATGAAGAAAAACAACAATGGGAACTATTATTTAATCTTCCAAAGCATGACGGATGCTTAGATTTTTGCTTGCAATCTATTCCCATTACTCCTTGGTTACATCAAGTTAAAATTCTGCGCCGTGTTGCGGAACAATTTCCCCATAGCTTCCTGATTGCTGATGAAGTTGGCTTAGGAAAAACCATTGAAACGGGTTTAATTTTACGATATCTTTTGATTACCCAAAAAGTACAACGAGTGTTAGTGCTTTCTCCTGCAAGTGTACAAACCCAATGGCAAGAAGAACTGCGAGAAAAGTTTAACTTACATTTTTGGAGTTATACTAAAGGGGCGTTTCAAGACTGTTATGGGAAAACAGAAAATCAGGAAAACTTTACGAATCCTTGGAATAGTAAAGATTTAGTTTTAGCCTCCAGTCATTTGATGCGCCGTCAAGAACGGATGGAAGAATTGTTATCAGCAAAGGCTTGGGATTTAGTCGTATTAGATGAAGCCCACCACGCCAGACGAAAAAGCCCGCAAGCGCGAAAAGATACTCCCAATCGGTTGTTAACCTTAATGCAACAACTACGGGAAAGCGGAAAGGCAAAATCACTGATTCTTTTATCAGCGACTCCCATGCAAATCGATCCCATTGAAGTCTTTGATCTCCTCCATTTATTCGGCTTAAAAGGACACTGGTATTACGGCGATAACTTCTGTGATTATTTTGCCTCTCTTAGCAATCAACCGAATCAAAATACTCTAGAATTTTGGCAACGGATGTCCACCGATTATTTCCGTAATGGGGGAAGGGCTTGTCCCCGTTTTCAAGACTATCTTAAACAGCGCGATCGCGTTCTAGCTTACCAACTCCAGGATACTTGGGAAAAAGGGAAAAAGATCGCCAACTACAAATCTTCTCTGGCGAATAAACCGTTTATTAACACCTCCCGCCAATATCTCACCGTTAACACTCCCCTCAAAGACCATATGTTCCGCCACACCCGCGATACCTTGAGAGAATATTACAAACGGGGAATGTTAGAACGGGATGTTCCCACCCGCGAAGTTCAAGATAACGCCATTAACCTCGAAACCAACCGTGAAATCCCTCTTTATCGTGCTGTCAGTGACTATGTGCGGGACTTTTATCGCCTCGCGCAAAAACAGGAACGCAAAGCATTAGGCTTTTTGATGACCCTGTATCGCAAACGCCTCACCAGTTCTTTTTACGCCGTTCGTCAATCGCTTCAACGTCGTTTAGATGGCATTAGTGTCACCGAAGATGATTTAATTGAACTGGATGAAGTGGATGATGCGGTGATTACAGGGTTAGAGTCTTATTTAGCTGAACCCGTTGACCCCAAAGAAATCGAGTATTTAGAAGATTTACTGCGTCAGTTTGAAAATACAGGAGAAGATAGTAAGTTATCGTTTCTCATTGATCTCCTTCGTCAAGAATTTCTAAATCGCGAAAGTATCCTCATCTTCACCCAGTACACTGACACAATGGACTATTTGCGAGAATCGTTACAACAACTGTATGGAACGCAACTCGCCTGTTATTCGGGAAGAGGTGGAGAACTTTATGAAGGGGACAGATGGCGGATTGTTCCCAAGGAACAGATTAAGCGCAGTTTTCGCGATGCCTACGGCTCGGTCTCCGACCTACGCGCTATCAAACTCTTAATTTGTACCGAATCAGCCAGTGAAGGACTAAACTTACAAACCTGTGGCGTTTTAATCAATTATGACCTCCCTTGGAACCCGATGCGAGTAGAACAACGGATCGGACGATTGGATCGCATTGGACAACGGTATTCTACGGTCAGGATTCATAACTTCTACTATGATGGAACAGTAGAAGCGAAAGTTTATCGACGGCTGCGCGATCGCATTGATTTATTTGAGAATGTCGTCGGTCATGTTCAACCGATTCTCGCAGAAGTTCCCACCTTCATTGAAAAAGCCGTCATGAGTGCAGATCCGCAAGAGGAAGATGTGTTGATGGCGGAATTTGAGCAGAATTTCAACAACGTCCAGATGGAGATGGATGTGGATGATTTGGTCAACCGAGATGTGGAAGCCGATTTAGCGGAAGTGAATGAACCCCTTCCTCCTTCTCCCCTTTCTCCAAAAGCCATTGAACAATTAATGACCAATTCTAGGATTTTGGCTTTACAGGGAGTGGAGTGGACTAAGTTGACGGAACAGACTTGGCAACTGCATGATTCAAGTAACGCTTATCAAGTTACATTTTATCCTGAAGTTTTTGCTGAGAACAGTTCACTACGTTTGATGAGTTTTGGCGATCCTATATTTGAAGAATTAATAGCGCGTTGCCAAAAGTCCATTCTGTCAGTTTAAAAAACGCTTGGGGAAGGTTGGCTAAAAAACCTTATAGGAATTCTTGAACTGATAAAGTACAGCATTGAATTAGTATGACTTCTTTTCACCTATTTGGTCTGACTAGGAACCGCTATACAAAATGAAATTTAATGCCCTTAGTTGTCCATTTTAAGGTATTATTGATTTCCGAGGAACCGACGAAGAACCGATCTTTCAGGTCCACCAATTTCTCCTTCCTGAGGCTGATCTTCTATGTTGTAATAATCCTCTAATGTCCTCTCAATAAACAAGGCTTCTTGACGACTATCAACACTAACTAGCCTTTCTTCTATTTCTCTATTTTTCTTTCTTTTCCAAGTCATCTTGGCATGAATGATATAAGTATAACCATTTTTACCCCTAGAATATACTTTAGAATACAGTCTTTTTAATTGAGTTGCTTTAATCTGTTGATTTCTAAACCAAGGACAGGGAACTGATCCATAGCTAACCGTAATCAATTCCTCATTGGCAACAATATAGGTATAATTTCGCCACAGCATAACTGCAACATAAATAAGCAATAATCCCGTAGAGAAAAATACCAAAAAATATGGAAATAGGAGCGAGGGATTTCCAGTTGTATTGTCACTGTTAGCAAATAATAGAGCCAAAACAATAAAAATACCGTTCCACAAAATTGCAAATCCTGCCATAAAAGCCCCACCAGTCCATTTTTTGCTGATTTTAATTTGGGTATCATCCTGATAAATTTTAATGCTTTTAGGACTTTCTATTTCATTAGGCTTATTAACACTACTCACAACAGGTTGTTTTTCTTTTGATTGTAAACTACGCGCATTTATCGGCTCATGTTCAGTTTCATTTTCTGGTTCAAGTTCAATTTTATAATACTCTACTAGGGTTGTCTCAATAAAATAAGCCTCTTTACTACTTGCAACAGTAAGCAATTTCTGATCACTTCCTGTATGAGTATTAGCATAAACCTCATAACAATAATATTGACTTGGAATTGTACCAGGGTTATAAACTTGTTTAACGTGGAAGTCCTTTAAATTAGAAACTCTAAATCGTTTCCTCTTTAAGCCAAGATAAAAAAGTGGTCTGTGGCTAATCGCAATTTCTTCATCATTAGCTATAATTTCAGTTCTGTTGATTAATTTTACAATTACAAGATAGATTAAATAAATTCCCATTAATATAAATAAAATTATTATTATATTAGCAAAAACGGGCATATTTGAAGTTAACATTCCAGAACTGAAAGTTATATTTCCACTAATGAAAAGTATCCAGATACCACAAGCGAAAAATCCATTCCAACCAATTGCTAATGGCAACAAATATGAGAAAAACGTTTTGTCTAACCACTTTCGGACAATTCTGACATTATTATGCGTTTCATCAATCTGAATATTTCGGGGAGGAATCAGTTGTTGAGACATATTAGTAATCCATTTTATATAGCTTGACTTGCAAGGCAGTTTATCACACCCATAAAACTGGCAAATTAGTAATAAGCCAAATTTTAAGAAAAGTTAATTTTTAGTCAAATATGTCGCCTTTCCTTATTATTTTTCAAGGTTTCTAGTTAATATGAATGAAATCTCCTAATGGTTGCTACGAATGAACAGGCTTTAAATCCCCCATACGCCATCACCTTCCGAGGCGATCAGCAAGATTTAAATCATGAGTACTTGGGTAGTTTTATAAATTATACTCGCAGTGGTAAACCATTTTTTCTATAATCTAAGTTGAGAAAATAAATAGTAATCACTGTGATAAAATAATTAACAGTTAAAGCTAACAAAAAGTACGTTAAAGGCAAGATAATAAAAATAAAGGAAACCCAATAATTCCAAGTTAGAATTTGTGGTAAGGCAAAACTAATAATTCCCGAAATCATAAAAATAAAAAATGATAAAATTATCCCAAAAAAACTAATTAAGAAAAAGTGATAAAAAACTTTCCACCACCTTCCTTTTACTAAATTCTTACTATATGTAAAAGCATTTAGTTTACAGTTTCGCAAACAAATTGACTGCCACAAAAAACTAAAGAGAGTTGATAAATAAATTCCAGGAATAATCAATAGTAGAAAACCGATTCCAGTTATAATTGTTAAGATCAAAGTAATAATGATGATAATTAATGTTTTACTCAATGCTTTTTTGAATGCTAGCTTAAGTTGACTCTTATTATTCAGGACTGTCTGTTCTGTAACAATATATGGAATCAAAATTAGTGTTAGTTCTACTAAAGCCGTCAAAAAGTATAAAATAAAGAAAATATTATCAATCTAAGCACTAAACATTAATTGAGGCAATGAGTCGAGTAATACTGAAATCAATGCTATGAGTGGTCTAATTATTGATAAAACAAAAAAGAGTTTAAAATTTGCCTTAAAAATATTCCATGCAATCTTAAGATTTTGAATAAAGTTAATATCTAAGTCTAGTAATATATTTTGATAAGCCATATTATATTGACCTTGTTGGGTGAGGCTTTATTAAACTACTAAATTCTAGTATTATATTTATATGATAAAGAGCATATAGATTTAGATGTATAAAACATATAGTAAAATGATCTAAATTGTAAAAATTTAATCTACTGACTTCCCTCACCTTAGAGGTTATAATGCCAAAGAATTTACGGGTCACTGGTATCGATCCAGCGTCGGCATTTTTTGAGGATATCGAGACTTCTATAAGCGCGATCGAGCGAAGCTCGCTCACTCGAATGTTTTAAAAAATAAAGCAGCCAGAAATCCCATTAAAGTCGAAAATCCAATAATTGATCCTCCTTTCAAATAGGCTTCGGGCAACATTGTTTCCACAACCATCGTGAGTACGCAACCGGCTGCTAATCCTTCTACGAAAAAAAAGAGAAACGGCGATACACTCACAAAAAAGAGACTTCCGAGTGCAGCACCCACTGCTGTCACTACAGTGAGCGAACTCCACATACTGACCACGCGCCGAAAAGAGAAGCCTTGTCGCATCATTCCGACTGAACTAGAAAGGGCTTCTGGATAGTTCGAGAGAAATAACCCAGCCATCAAGGAGAAACTAACCTGAGAGTGGACTAAGCTGGAACCAATAACTAATGATTCGGGAATGTCATCCAGCATCAACCCCAACCAGATCGCAACCGGTGCGCTGCGGTGTTCTTCAATTGCGTCTCTCATCTCCGCAGCAGAAGGAATGAATTGACCCGAATCCATAATTTTAATGACTTTTTGAGTCCAACGCGCAGCTTGATCCAAATCAAAATTTTGTCGCTCTTGGAGATAGTGAAACACTTCTCCTTCTTGTAAAAAGGTTTTAACTGCTGTTTCCAGAAGCGGTGAGGTTTGTAACAGTTCATTAAAATCTTGTTCTCGTAAGACCCAAACGATGGTCTCTGTATTCGCGATCGCGGTCGCCGTGTGGAAAGTTCCCGTTAAAAAAGATAGACTGCCAAAAGCATCTTGTTTTTGCAAGTTTAAAGGCTGTCGCTGCGGATTGGTACGGTCAATTAATGCCACTTCTCCACTTTCGATAATATACATCCGATCAGCGAGTTCACCTTGATGAAAAAAGGTGTGACCCTTGGGATGTCGTTTGCAAAAAACCCGCCCTGCAATCGCTCGTGTATCTTCCGGTGATAAATCTTGGAAAATCGGAACTCGTCGGACTTGAGTTAAGAGATGTTCTAGTTCTTGATCTTTGCGCTCAACGGAAATAACTTCCTGTGGCGCACTGCACGTTTCAATTTCTTGAACCGCCCGCTTCACCCATGCTTTGACATTTTTGGGTGAGAGTCCTTGTCGCTGTTGTAAATAAAACGCAATCTCATGACTTTGAAGTAATTGTTTGACCGCTTCCACTAATGTCGGGGACGTTTTGAGCAACTGATCAAACGCCGTTTTCGGTAAGATCCAAAGTCGAGTATCTGTTTTTGTCAGCGCGATCGTGGCGTGAGGTGCACCCGTAAAAAATGCCATCCGCCCAAAGGCATCATTTTTGGTCAAGTGCTTAACAACACGGGCATTTTGCTGTGGATCTAAGAGTTCCACTTCCCCTTCTTCAATCATATAAAGACCTGCTGACGGTTCACGAGAGTGATAAACTCGGGTTCCTGCTGGATATTTACGACTAAAAACACTATTGGCAAGCTGTTGAATTTCTCTAGGGGCTAGCTGCTGAAATACATCAATTCGACCCATATTTGACAGCATACGCTTAAATCTGCGTCGTTGACGAGCTTGGAAGTAGTGAGCCGTAATCGAATCTTTTCTAAGAAATCCCCCATAATTATTGAGCAATTGGTTTAGAGATAGAAATAATAGTCCACCCAAAATACATCCGAAGGCGAGAGGATAAAAATATCCAGCTTCTACGGCAGGATTCACCAAATCAATCGCTAACGCTGAAAGTAACGCGCCCGCCCCAAACGCCATCAGAAAAGCTAATGCACGCTGTCTCGGTTGCCAGAAACGAGCCGTTAATGCTCCTAGAGGCAATGAACAGGCACTAACAAACCCCATCGCTAGAGCTTGTAAGACCAGAAAACTAAACATGAGAGAGACCCAAGATGGGGGAGATATAGGAATCAAACTAATTGCAGTTTAAGCATTGCACTCCCTGTATCCTTCAGTTTAACGAGAGCAAGGGTTTCTATGATGGTCGTTAGTCATTCGGGAATTTGCCCCAAGTAACAGATCATAGGCACTCAATAGTAATGACGGAGCATTAAACCCGTAATTTTTTTGGTAATTTTTGACTGTGATAAAATTGCCAGCAATGAGGCTAAGGAAACAGAATGGAGACACCAGAAATTAGAGTAGAAGGAACTCAAGGCGTTTTAGATTTAAAAGAGAATGATGAAAAACTTAATGAATTAATTAGTTTGATCGTTGCTGCACAACCCTATTTATTTCTCCCCGCAGAAGATGGGATGGAAGAGTTAAGACATTTTATTAAATTCCAAAATCAACAACGCTTAATGAAAAATTGGAATTTTACTCGTCCCCTACAATTATGGGAAATTGAAGATAATTCCCTTAACTTAATGGGTCGTCAGGCTGAAGATGGGGAAAGTTTTGTCGGACTCTCTATTCCTCATAACGGTGTAGAAGCTGAACTACCGATTCAAATCTGGGTAGAAGCAGATGAAGAAGCACAAACAGCAATGCTCTATTTACCCAGTGAAGACGATCGGAACTTATTAGAATCATGATTTTGGGACAGGAACACGACAGAGATTCAAATCTAATAACAATTTGGTTCTCCCCTGTAACACCAACCGCCTCCGATATTATGAAGGATTTTCATACTTGTCTCATGAGACATGGCTGAGATTTGGGACAGCATCTCATAATTTTGAGGGGTAACTTGCAGATTACTGTACTGATCCTGATTGATATTATTTTGGTAAGATGCAGGATTTTGAGTGACTTGCTGTTGAATGTTAGCAACAGCTTGTGGTTGCAGTCCACCAAAAGCAACTAAAGGTAAAGCGGGACCGCCTAAGTTAACAAAATCTTGAGCTAAAGCGGTAAAAAAGACATAAACCATAGAACCACTGCCTTGATCAGTATATGTGTAGCTACTCATATAACCAATATTTGAACCTTCAGTCAGTTGATGAAGCTGATACAAAGCAGTCCCATTGTCATTTTGATCAACTAACTGCATTTGAGTCGTGGGTGCTGCTGCTTGAATTTGTTGGATAACCATAGCACTCACTTGCGCTGGGGTAATGGTCATACTTTGATTTGCTGTTGCTGCAATTAATCCCATCGTTGGTGCGTCTTCGTTACTGGGATCTGCAAACAGTTGAATACTATAGTGATCTGATTCTACCTGCCATCCTTGAGGAACATTAACATTCAGTCCTTGAATATTCCTTGACGCAAAGTTAGGAACAGCTTGTGCCGGTAATGTGGACAAAAGAACAGAAGCGAAATAAAAAATTAGTTTTTTCATTGTTGGTCTGAGTTAAGTTCAAGTTAACTTTTACATACAAAAATCCTGAAAAGAATTTTATTTTGAAACATTTTTTTGCTGACTCTTAAGCCTTTATTATAAACCGATATAGCCTAGAACTGGAAGACTCCTATAAATAATAAAATCGCACAATAATTATTTTTTTATAATTAATATTCTGGTTTAAATTCTATTTTTAAACTCCCTCAGCGAGGGAGTTTCTTTAGAGTGTTATATTCAACTGTTATCAGAGTTGGATCACATTAATAATCACGAATGTTCTCTGAAAACAACTACTCTTCACTGTTTTGATTGCTTTGATTCGACTGTCCCATTCGTTCTGCAATCCCAGGTAAATCAATGCCAGTGCTTTCTCGCAACTGTTCTGTAAACGCTGCTAATTTGGTCGCATTACCCCCCTTAGCCGGATCAATCACCGTTACTTTCTGCACATCAATCTCGGGAACAGTGTTAACCATACTTGATAAGAGCGGTTCCAGTTTCTGGAAGAGGAAAATTTCTCTGGCATTTTCTCCCGCAGCATTCCAAGATTTGGCGAGACTCCGTAACCCTTCGGCTTGCGCTTTTCCATCCTCAATGATGCTAGCTGCTTGTCCTTTTGCTTCAGCTTGTGCCCGTTGACAGTCTGCTTCGGCGGGGGCGACGACATCCGCTTGTAGTTGCTGTTCTACTTGTTTCCGTCGTTCCCGTTGTACCGCTAATTCGGCTTGGGTACGGGCAACTTCTGCTGCAATTTCAGATTCTGCTTCGGCAATCCCTGCTTCTCTCTGAGTGAGGGCATTTTGTAAGCGACGGTTAGCTTCAGCCCGGACTTTTGCAATTTGAGCTTCCACTTGACGTAGAGAGGTGTTTTTCTCGTTTTCTGCTGATTGCAATGCAGATTCCGTTTTGGTTCTTGCTTCTGCAATTCGCGCATCTCGCAGTAAGTCTGCTCGTTGTTTGCGTCCAATGGAGTTCAGATAGTTTACATCATCAGAGATATTCTGAACTTGTAAGTTATCGAGGACTAACCCTAATTTTTGTAAGTCATCTTCTGCTTCTTCTAATAAACTCCGAGCAAATGCCATTTTGTCTTCGTTAACTTGTTCTGGGGTTAGACTGGCGAGAACGCCTCTTAAATTCCCTTCTAAGGTTTGTTGAGCAATTTTTTCAATTTGCTTTTGGCTTTTTCCTAATAACCGCTCGATCGCGTTGTGAATGGTGGGTTCTTCCCCAGCAACTTTAATATTGGCAACCCCATCTACTTTTAAGGGAATCCCCCCTTTCGAGTAAGCATTGGTCACTTTCAACTCAATAATCATATTGGTGAGGTTCATCCGAAACACTTTTTCTAACAAGGGTTTGCGGATACTACTTCCCCCTTTGACCAAGCGATAACCAACGCTTTTATCACCACTCACAGTTTGACGAGTTCCAGCAAAAATGAGAATTTCACTCGGCTGACAGATGTAATATAAATTTTTAATCACGAGACCAATGGTTCCTGCCCCGCCGAACAAAAGCACCAGTAAGGTTACAATAGCAGTCATGCGTCTTCCTCCTCCATTTGGTTTTCTTCAGCAACTTCCCTCTTTTTACCACTGAGGGTAATACCGAGTGTGTCTTCTGATTGTTTTAAAAACTGACGAATCATTTCCGGATAAGCATTTGACAGGGAAGCAAGGGCTTTACCATTGCCATTATCAATCACTGTCACTTCACCTAAATGCAAGCGATGGGGTACTTTGGCTGCTTGTTTCAGAATCATTTCCATCTGTTGCACCAAGAATAACTCTGAAGCATCAACTCCTGTATCTTGCCAAATTTGCGCTAACATTTCGTTCACTTGCGCTGAG
>JAVLCL010000553.1:0-2027 GCA_031580825.1 Halothece sp. Uz-M2-17 | reverse complement strand
TCCGTTTATCTGTCGCCTATTCCATTCCGGGGGTACTCGGACAAATTATGGATAGTTTGTTTTTAGGGCAAGTGGTTGAATCGACCCTGCAAGCTGATTTAAACCGATTTCGGGAGTATATTGACCAAGTGCAAGCCCCACAATCTTGATCTTTAGCGATTTCATGGGATGATAACGATGCTAACTCAAACGCAACCCATTAGTTTTGAAGAGTTTTGCGATTGGTATCCGGATGATGGCAAGCGCTACGAGTTAGTTGAAGGAGAAATCATTGAAATGTTGCCCACTGGGACTCATGAAGATATTAGTGGTTTTCTCGTAGCAGAATTAAATGTAGAAATTCGTTATCGTCAACTCCCTTATTCAATTCCAAGAACTTGTCTGCTGAAACCGTCACAACCCCGATCTGGTTATCAACCTGATGTTACAGTCATTAACCGTAACTTGCTAAAAAATGAACCCCAATGGTCACAAGCCTCGGTGTTAAAAAATGGTGAAACAATTCCTTTAGTGGTTGAAGTGGTTAGTACCAATTGGCGAGATGATTACGGACATAAATTTATAGAATATGAAGCGATGGGCATTCCTGAATATTGGATTGTCGATTATCGCGCTTTAGGGGGAGTTCGATATATTGGTCAACCGAAACAACCGACGATTACGGTTTGTCAGTTAGTTAACGGTGAATATCAAACGCAATGTTTTCGAGCCAATCAATGGTTACAATCGAAGATCTTTCCTGAATTACAGTTATCAACCACTGCTATTTTTGAAGCAGGAGAGGAAGCCAAGTAATGACCCATTTAACTACAGCAAAATGGACAGTTGAAGACTATCATCAAATGATTGCTGTCGGTATTTTTATATTGATTTACTTTTCTCGATTTTTGGTTTTAAATCGTTCTTTTGCCTCTTGAAACGCATCTTCCATGACTGACTGAATCTTTTGGGGATCGGGTTTTTTTCCACCCATTAAATCGCCAAAATAAACACACGCCCCTTCTCCTAACGCCCAAGTATAAGCAGCAGCCCAAGATGCAGCGATCGCGCTGCCAAAAACAGGAATAAATTTAATTAATTCTCGTCCCACCAGTTGGGCAAAAAATCCCCCTGCAATAGCGCTAACAATTCCACCGGCTTGCGAAAAAGAAAGGGGTTGTCCATAGAGTTTTCCCAGTAAGCCCACTAACGACACTTGTAAGGTAGTCAAAACGGGCATTGTCGCGAAGGGTAAGGGAACCGCAGCCACTGTTCCTGCAATAATGGAAAACGCCAGAATATACCGTCGTCCCACATCCCGATACAAGTTCCCTAGTTTATCGCCTACAGAGGTGTCTAATAACTCATACATGGCTTTTGCTTCCGCTTCTGGGAGTAACTCTCCTAAACTGTCACGAAGGGCTTCTAAGCCGTAAAAAACAGGGGTATAGCCATCTTCTTCTAAAGTAAAGTCAATTAAAACCGCGCGATCATAAAAACCAGAAAAGGTTTCTTGAATTTTCTGAAATGGACGTTGGACACTGGCAAATTCTGGCGGATAGTTAGGGTGATTTTCCACATCCGGAGGATACACTTCATGAGAACAAGTAACCGCTAGCAAACAAGGTACATCAGGATTCTGCTTCCGTAAGTCAATCGCCGTTTGTCTTAGCGTATCCGTGGCGAAATCATTAATTTTGACCGTTAAGATAACAATGCGAGCACGATGTTCGGAACTATTGTCTAAATTGTCCTGTAAATCCTGAATAATCAGAGGGGTATTTTCTTTGATATCGCCTAAGCCCACGGTATCGGTAAAGATGACCAACGGTAACTCTGAGGAGGGATAAGGATACTGTTCTGTATGTTGAGTATGAGGACGAAAGCCTTCACCAACAATTTCTGGAGACACTCCCGTTAACCCTCGGACAATGGAACTTTTTCCCGCTTGGGGTTTTCCCACTAGAATAATTTCAGTGGTGGGCAGTTCAGTGCGAACTCGTTCTAAAATTTCTGCCATTTCGGCTTCCGAAACGGTAAACCATTGG
>JAVLCL010000552.1:0-2037 GCA_031580825.1 Halothece sp. Uz-M2-17 | reverse complement strand
CGCAATGGAAACTACTAACCGCAAGTTTGATTGCACCATTTTTTCTTTCGCTCTACGCCCCAGCATTAAGCGACGGCGAAACTTCTGCAATGGCATATCCACCTCTTGCGCCCATTCCTCATCTGTGGGTTCACAACCAATGGTGGCTTCCAACTCCGTGCGTTTCCGTTCTAACTCAAGAAGGTCAGCAATTTTTCGCGCTAACTCAATTTCTTCATCAGCCCGCAGCAAGCGAATCCGACCGATTTCTTGAAGATAAAGACGAATTGAATCTTCCGTATAAGACTTCTTTTTACTATCCTCTTTACTACTCTCCTCTTTCGTGGCAGTAACTGCTTTGGTCGATGTTTCTTCTGATGCTTCGGCAACCTCTAACAACGCCTCTTTTTCTAAGTCGGCATCGGCAGGTTCAACTTCGAGAGGGACTGTATTTCCTTGCGCTGCTTCGTGACTTTGTTCTTCAATTAAGCGTTCTAATTCACTTTTTTGCTGCTGGCTGGTTAGTGCGTGTACCTGCATAAGGCTCGTTTTCCTCTTACTGCTTGCTGTTTTCATCTAAAAATGAATGATAATCAATCATTTTAAAATTGAGATTTTATTGCTACTTTTCCTGTTGCTTCTCTTTTAACGGTTCAATGATCCCTTTGCTCACGGCAGGTGAGAGAGTTGAACAGGAAACACTAGCCATGATTGTAGCCTTTCTTACCAAAATGACAACGACTCCGATGAGCCTTGCCCCACTCTTGATTAGAAGTGGTGGTGATAATAGTTTTGAAGTTCAGAAGCAATTTTTCCTATTAGATAAGAGTGCATCAAATCTTTCCTTTCGGTTGAGTTGCTTCATATTTTTAATAACTGCATTGATTGCCACTGTTTAACTCTTTTAGCATATTCATCATAATTTTCGCACTTGCCGATAATTGAGAGGGAACGCCTTCTATTCAAGGAATTGAGAAGGGACAAGATTGAGTACGCCACTAAAATGCAATCTCGTCAAGTTAAACCCCTGAGAATATTTTAATCATTGCTTCCGTGAATGACAGGAAAAAAGAAGTGAAGCGTCACCTTAAGGCGACTAATCGCAACTTAATTTAACCATTGCTTCTATAGGGTCAATGGCAAAGGAAGGGTTGAATTGGTTAATCGCTACTTATTACAACTACCTTGATAGACCAGTAGTGCTATAGAGTGAGTGCTCCCATGACAAAACGGTAAGGGATCGTTTAAAACCGCTCAACCCTATTCAATATCAATACTTTGGGGGGGATGACTCTCTTGGGAACTCGGGGGTGGAGAGGAAGAGCTTGCCCCTTGCTGAGATAACCAACTTTTTAGGGGATCCTCATTGGGATTGAGGCGTAAGATCCCAGAAACTAAGCCCCCAGTAAAGGTAATGGGTTGTTGGGTTAGTTCTTTTAAGATTGGTGTCAGTTCGCTAAAGAACATAAGAACACTAAAAATAAATTCACAAAAACTTGTCTATTCTAATCTAATTTTAAAGTTTTGTGCTTAATGAACATTACCTACTTCTCGTGTACTCTGGTCAGAGGAATTGGATTCGGTTGCAGTATTATCTTCTTTGTACTCGTTAATTAAGCGTTCTAATTCCTCAAGTGCTTGTTGCGTTTGTTGAGAGCGTTTCACCAGCGATCGCGCAACAGTTTCGCTTTCTTGGGCTGCATTCGTTAAATCTTCAATCTGATTTTGAAAGCGATACGCAATCTGGTTCACTTCGGTTGTCGCTTCAAAGGTTTTAGTTCCTAAATTGCCAATTTCAGTGGTAATCCGACTTAAACCACTCATTTGCCCTGATGAATCGTTTTGGGGGCGATTTGCCACTAATGCTGCTTGAATTGACAAATTCCGCACCTGTTGACTAACTCGTTCAATCAGTTTCGTTGCATTATTAACCGATTCTAATTCTTCATTAAATCCGTCGCCAATTTTCATAATACGAGCGGTGTAATCGGAAATGGCTTCAACACTACTCAACATTTGAGCAAAAGTTTGTTTTCCTTCTTCTGACAGTAATTCCCC